>NZ_LZJB01000333.1:0-3800 GCF_001666895.1 Mycobacterium sp. E3298 | reverse complement strand
CCCGCACACGGGGCGCTGTGGGGCCTGGGACGCACCCTCGCACTCGAACACCCCGAAATCTGGGGCGGCATCATCGATCTGGACGGCTCGGTGCCCGCACGGTGTGGAGGTTGGTGCGGAAGGTGATGGTGTCGTCGGTATCGCGTTGCAGGGTACCGAGACTCAGATAGCTGGTGGCCGGCTTTCCTTCCCCCAGGGTGTCGAGTACGGCTTGGGTGAGCAGGGGGTGTGCGCTGATTTCGATGAAGGTGTGGTGGTCGGTGCCGGCGTGGGCGATGGCTTGGTGGAAGTGGACGGGGTTGCGCATGTTGGTGGCCCAGTGGTCGGCGTCGAAGACCGGGCGGGTGTCGAGGTCGGGGTAGGTGGTGGAGATGATCGGGATGCGTGGCGGTTGGGGGGTCAGGTCGGCCAGTTCCGCGCGCATCGGGGGTTGCAGGGGGTCCATGGCCGGGTTGTGCGGGGAGACTTCGATGTTGACCCGGCTGGCGAACCGGTTGTGGGCGCGGACCTCGGCGATGAGCTGATCGATCTGGTCGGTGGGTCCGGCGATGACGGTTTGGCGGGGGGAGTTGTAGATGCCCAGGGTGATTTCGGGGTGCTCGGCGATCAGCGCCTCGGTGGCGGGCGCGTCGAGCTCCAGCAGGGCCATGCCGCCGTGCCCGGACAGCGGGGCCATCAACCGCGATCGCGTCGCGGTCACCCGCAATCCCTGGGCGGGCGTGAGCGCACCGGCCACCACGGCGGCGGCGACTTCGCCCATGGAGTGGCCGATGACCAGGTCGGGGGTGATGCCGTGGGCGCGCCACAGCGCGGTCAGCGCCAGCTGCATGCCGATCAGGCCCAGCTGGATCTGTTCGATGCCGACCAGTTCGCTGCCGGTGGCGATCACCTCGCGCAGCGAAAACCCGGCCTGGGCAACGAAATCGGGCTCCAACTCGTCGACCGCCGCGGCGAAGGCCGGCTCGTCGGCCAGCAGCAGGCGGCCCATGCCGGCCCACTGCGACCCGCGCCCGGAGTAGACGAACACCGTGCCCGGCCCGACCGCGCCCTCGCGGGGCAACACCACCCCGGGGGCGTGCTGGCCACCCCCCAGTGCCCGCAGCCCGGCCACCGCCTGGGCACGGTCGCGGGCGACCACCGTGCCAAATCGCGCCTGCCGGGCCCGGTGATGGTTGAGGGTGTGCGCCACATCGCCGAGGGCGACCCCGGCCCCGCCACCCTGCATCCACTCGGCCAGCACCGACGCCGTCGCCGCCACCCGCCGCGCCGTCTTACCCGACACCACCAACGTCGACACCCCGCCGTCGGGGCCGGCGTCGTCGACCGGCGCCAACCCAGGGCCCTGCTCGACGATGGCGTGCGCGTTCGTCCCGCCGAGACCGAACGACGACACCGCCGCCCGGCGAGGACCCGCATCGGACGGCCATTCGATGTTCTCGACGGGCACGAAGAGCCGGGTCGACGACGCGTCGATCGCCGGATTCCACTGCGAGAAGTGCAGGTTCGGCGGGATCTGCCCGCGCTGCACCGCCAGCACCGCCTTGATGAACCCGGCCACCCCGGACGCCGCCTCCAGGTGGCCGATGTTGGTCTTCACCGCGCCGAGCGCGCACGAGCCCGGGCCGCGCCCGTAAGTGGCTGCCAGCGCTTCGAATTCGATCGGATCCCCGAGCGCCGTCCCCGTTCCGTGGGCCTCCACGTAGTTGACGCTTTCCGGTGCGATGTCGGCCGACCGCAACGCGTCGGCGATCACATCGCATTGGGCGGCCGTGTTGGGCGCGGTGATGCCGTTGGAGCGCCCGTCCTGGTTGACCGCCGAACCCCGCACCACGGCCAGCACTCGATCGCCGTCGCGCACCGCGTCGGTCAGCCGCTTGAGCACCACCACCCCCTGGCACCACACCCGCCACTGGATCGACATCGCGTCCGCCGCCCCACCGGCGTTGCGGCCCAACAGTCCCCGCGCTGCGACGGACACCCGCTCTGCGCGAAGGGGCAACGGCACCCCGATCGATGACTGGTCCTATGGGGTTGCCTGGCCCGTGCGACCGCTCCCCGATGCTCCGCCACCCGGCGGCGGTCGATGGCTGGTCGTGGGCGACACCGAGCTGACCGGCGAACTGGACCGCGTCGCCGGGTCCCAAATCGGCATCGAGGGCCTGGAGTCCGGCGCCCTCGCCGACGAAGAGGCACTGCACGGGGCGCTCAACGGTGTCGACCGCGTGCTCTACGCGCCGCCCGCCTCCGGAACGTCGGTCGCGGTCGCCTATCAGCTGTTCCACCACACCCGCCGGCTCACCGCGGCCATGGCGGCCGCCGCCACGCCAGCGAAGCTGTTCATCGTCACCCGCAACGGCCAACCGACCACCGAGGGCGACCGCGCCAACCCCGCACACGGGGCGCTGTGGGGCCTGGGACGCACCCTCGCACTCGAACACCCCGAAATCTGGGGCGGCATCATCGATCTGGACGGCTCGGTGCCCGCACAGGTGCTGACGCGCCTGGTGCTCGACGAGACCACCGGGGCGGACGGAGAGGACCAGGTCGTCTACCGCAACGGCGTGCGGCACGTGCCCCGGCTGCACGCTCATACGCTGCCCACCGAACCGGTGACGCTGGACACCGCCGCCAGCCAACTGGTCATCGGCGCCACCGGAAACATCGGCCCACACCTGATCCGTGAACTCGCCCGGATGGGCGCCGGGACCATCGTCGCGGTGTCGCGCAACCCCGGCCAGCGGTTGCGCGAGCTCGCCGACGGCCTCGCCGCGGCGGGAACCACCCTCGTCACAGTCGCCGCCGACGCCACCGACGAAACCGCGATGAGAGAACTGTTCGACCGGTTCGGCGCCGACCTGCCACCGCTGGAGGGCGTCTACCTGGCGGCATTCGCCGGCCAGCCGGTCCTGCTCAGCGAGATGACCAACGACGACGTCACGGCGATGTTCGCGCCCAAGCTCGACGCCGCGGCGCTGCTGCACCGCCTGACGCTGGAGACACCGGTGCGCCACTTCGTGGTGTTCTCCTCCATCTCCGGCCTCACCGGTTCGCGGTGGCTGGCCCACTACACCGCCACCAGCGGCTACCTGGACGCCCTGGCGTACGCGCGGCACGTGATGGGATTGTCGGCGACGACGGTCAACTGGGGACTGTGGAAATCCCTGTCCGACGCCGAGCACCAATTCGGCCAGGTCAGCATGGGTTCGGGGCTGGTGCCCATGAACGACGAGGTCGCCATCGGCGCTCTGCCGCGGGCCATGAGCCCCGCCGCAGGCGTGCATTCCATTGTGGTAGAAGCGGATTGGCCACTGCTCGCGGCCGCCTACCGCACCCGCGGCGCGCTGCACATCGTCGACGACCTGCTTCCGGTGCCCGGCGAAACCGCCATGCCCGCAAGCGAATTGCGCGTCGGCCTGAGTAAGTGCCCGCCCGAACGCCGCCACGACATGCTGCTGGACCACGTCGGGTTGCTGGCGGCCGGGGTGATGGGGCTACCACCCAGCGAGTCGCTGGATCCCTCGATCGGCTTCTTCCAGCTCGGAATGGACTCCCTGATGAGCGTCACGCTGCAGCGCGCGTTGTCGGACAGTCTCGGTGAATTCCTGCCGGCTTCGGTGATCTTCGACTACCCGACCGTGTACAGCCTCACCGACTACTTGGCGACGATGCTGCCCGAACTCGCCGAACCGGATGCCGAACCCGCCTCCGACGTCTACGACGAACTCACCGAAGCCGGCAGGAATTCACCGAGACTGTCCGACAACGCGCGCTGCAGCGTGACGCTCATCAGGGAGTCCATT
>NZ_LZJB01000332.1:0-10463 GCF_001666895.1 Mycobacterium sp. E3298 | reverse complement strand
CCGGCGCCGCGAACGCGACCTGCCCTCCCCCACGATCGTGTCGTGCGACAACATCGTCGAGAACGGGAGCGTGGCGCGGGACGTGTTCACGTCGTACGCCGAGCGGCACAGTCCCGCACTCGCACGGTGGATGCGCGAGCACACCAAGTTCCCCAACTCGATGGTCGACCGGATCACCCCGGCCACCACGCCGGCCGCGATCGAGCGGCTGCACACCGAATTCGGCGTGCGCGACGCCTGGCCGGTGGTCGCCGAGCCATTCGCCATGTGGGTGCTCCAGGACGACTTCGCCGACGGCCGGCCGCCGCTGGACAAGGCGGGAGTCCAGCTGGTCGACGACGTGGCGCCGTATGAGGCGATGAAGCTGCGGCTACTCAACGCGGGCCACCAGGGCCTGTGCTACTTCGGGTACCTGGCCGGGTACCGGCTGGTGCACGAGGCCGCCCGTGACCCGCTGATCGCCGAATTCCTGCACCGCTATTGGGAATACGAGGCGATGCCGACCCTCACCCCCGTCCCCGGACTGGCCGACTTCAAGGACGGGCTCCTCCCCCGCTTCGGCAACGCCCACGTGCGCGACACGGTCGCCAGGCTGTGCGCCGACTCGTCGGAACGCATCACCAAGTGGCTGCTGCCCGTGGTCGCCGACAACCTGCGACGCGGCGGGCCGGTCGGGGTGTCCGCTGCGATCGTGGCCAGCTGGGCGCGCTACGCCGAGGGCGTCGACGAAGACGGTCGGCCGATCGAGGTGGTGGACCGGCTCGCCGGCACGCTCGTCCCCATAGCCCGTTCCCAGCGCGACGACCCGACCGCGTTCCTCGCCAACCGGGCGGTGTTCGGCGACCTCGTCGACCAGCCCCGCTTCGTCGAGCCCTACCTGTGGACGCTGGACTCCCTGCACCGCAGCGGCGCGCGGGCCACGCTCCGGGCACTCGTCGAGGCCCGCGAATGACGCTGGTCGCCGGCGTCGACTCCTCGACGCAGTCCTGCAAGGTGCTGATCTGCGACGCCGCGACGGGTGAGGTGGTCCGCGAGGGGCGGGCCGACCATCCGGGCGGGACCGAGATCGACCCCGCCGCATGGGAATCCGCCGCCCGCGCGGCGATTGCGTCCGCGGGCGGCCTGGACGGCGTGGAGGCGATCGGGGTCGGGGCGCAGCAGCACGGCATGGTGTGTCTCGACGCGAGGGGCGAGGTGGTGCGGCCGGCGCTGCTGTGGAACGACGTGCGTTCGGCCGACGCGGCGCGCGCGCTCACCGACGAGCTCGGCGGCGCGGGGGCGTGGGCCCGGGCCGTCGGCGTGGTGCCGCTGGCCGCGATCACGGTGGCCAAGCTGCGCTGGCTCGCCGACCACGAGCCGGGGCACGCCGACCGCACGGCGGCCGTCTGCCTGCCGCACGACTGGCTGAGCTGGCGGTTGCGCGGGGACACCGACATCGCGGCGCTGACCACCGACCGCAGCGACGCCAGCGGGACGGGCTATTACGACGCGGCGGGCGGCTCCTACCGCGTCGACCTGCTCGAGCTGGCCATGCGGGGCCGCCGCCCGCGCCTGCCCGCCGTGCTGGGCCCGTCGAACGCAACCTGCAGCGGCACAACCACATTCGGCGCGGGTCTCGGCGACAACGCCGCCGCGGCGCTCGGCCTCGACGCCGACGAGGGCGACGTCATCGTGTCGGTCGGGACATCGGGCGTGGTGGCCGCGGTGACCGCCGGCCCGGTCCGCGACGACGCGGGCTTTGTCGCCGGGTTCGCCGACGGCACCGGCCGCTACCTCCCGCTGGTGTGCACGCTCAACGCCGCCCGGGTGCTGGACGCGGCCGCCGCCATGCTGGGGGTCGACCACGACGGCCTGTCGGAGCTCGCGCTGTCCGCGCCGCCGGGCAGCGCCGGGCTGGTCCTGGTGCCCTACCTGGAGGGTGAGCGAACGCCCAACCGCCCCAACGCCTCCGGCGCGCTGCACGGCCTGCGTGTCGCGAACGCCGCGCCGGCCAACCTGGCCCGGGCCGCGGTGGAAGGGCTGCTGTGCGGGCTCGCCGACGGACTCGCCCACCTGGCCGCGCACGGCGTGGTCGCGCGGCGCATCCTGCTGATCGGTGGCGGCGCGGGGTCGCGGGCCCTGCGCGTCATCGCCCCCGCGGTGTTCGGCGTACCCGTCTCGGTGCCCGCGCCGGGGCAGTACGTCGCGCTGGGGGCGGCGCGGCAGGCGGCCTGGGCGCTGAGCGGATCGGCGCGACCGCCCGCGTGGGCCCGACCCGGAACCGAGGAGTACACCGCCGACCCCACGCCGGAGGTGCACGAGCGCTACGCGCGGGTGCGGAACCTGACCGAGGGGGCCTAGTCGCAGGGGCGGAACACCGGCAGCACCCGGTATTTCGCGGAGAAGCTGGCCTTCTCGTATTCGTCGCCCACCTCGCCGTCGCACGCGATGACCGTCGGGCCGTCGACGGCGGTGAACGCGAACTCCGGCACCTGCAGCTCGTGATACAGCGGGCTGCGCTCCAGCCGCCCCAGCGCGAGCGCGGTCAGGATCCTGGTCCGCCACCACCGACGTCCCGCCTCGAGCATCCGGACGTCGATCAGGCCGTCGTCCATCCGGGTCCGCCGCGACGGGGCGAACCCGGTCGGCAGGTACAGCGAGTTGCCGAGGAAGAACAGCGACGTCAGCAGCGTCTTGTTGTCGTAGGAGATCCGGACCGGCTCGTCACGGCGCAGGGTGTGCAACATCGCGTAGAGACCGGCCAGCGGCTTGCCGATCCGCTTCTCCAGCTTCTCGCGCTGCTGCACGAAGGTCGGGTAGGCGCCGATGCTCGCCGTGTTGAGGACCATCTGACTTTCGTTGAGGCACACCAGGTCCACGCACGCCACGCTGCCCCAGCGGATCGCGTCGACGGTCTTGGCCACGGTGTCGCAGCCGATGTCCTTCGCGAAGTGGTTGAACGTGCCGGCGGGGAACACGGCCAGCGGCAGCCCGGTCTCGATAGCCACTCCTGCCGCGGCCGCCACCGTGCCGTCGCCGCCGCCGACGGCGAGCACCTCGGCGCGCTCGGCGGCCTCGCGCAGGACCTGCTGCGGGTCGTCGTCGGGGCCGAGTTCGCGGATGTCCGCCCTCGGCAGCGCGTCGCGCACCTCGTCCACGACACGGGACCCGGTGCCGCTGCCCGATTCGGGGTTGATGACGAGCACCACCCCGGCGCCGTCGGGGCGTTCGGGCGCCGGGACGCGAAGCGGTTCGGCCTTGGGCAGTGCGGTTTCGACGATCGGCGGGACGAGCCGGCCGCCCAGCACCGCCACGCCCGCCCCGATGCCGAACCCGGCGACGACGTCGCCCGGGTAGTGCGCGCCGGTCACCACCCGCGAGAGCCCGACCAGCCCGGCGAGCAGCGCCAGCCCGAAACCGAGCATCGGGTTCTCCAGACCGACCCCCACGGCGAACGCGGCGGCGCTCGCCGAGTGCCCCGACGGGAAGGAGTTCGACGTCGGGCGCCGGCGGACCTGCCTGACCAGCGGCACCAGCTCGTAGCCGGGGCGCGGGCGGCGGCGGATGCGTTTGGCGACCTGGTTGGTGACCAGGCTGCTGACCGCGAGCGACACCACGCCGCGCGCCGCGCCCCGCTGGGCGCTCTTACTTCCGGTCGCCGTCAGCGCCGCGGCGATGGCGAACCACAGCTTGGAGTTGTCGGCGGCCCGGGTCAGCGGCGGCATGACCGTGTCCAGCAGCGGCGTGTCCGTCTCGGCGATCGCCTCGAAGAGCTCCCGGTCGAGGGTGCCCAGCCCCTGGGTGATTTGTTTGATGCCGCGCGCGCGTTGCCAGGGCCGCCTGTTCATTCGCTACACCCTAAATTGGTTGGCGGACATGGACGCACCGGGCTACTTCCAGGCATGGCGGGACAACGCCGCGCGGCGGGGCGTGGCCCCGGACGTCGTCGCGGAGATCGCCCGGCGACACGCCATCACCCCGGACACCTTTCGGGTGCTCGGGAAGACGGCGGAGATTCGGGACCCGGACGGCAAGTCCTTCTTCCTCCTGCCCCGCGGCATCGGCGGCGGCGACGCCCGCGCGGCGACGCTGTGCACCTACGTCCTGAACGCGGGCACCGGCTACGGCAGGAAGGGGGCGCACCGCACCGACTTCCCCCCGACGCCGTATGGCGCGGCAGAAATCACACGAATCATGCGGCGGCAGAACGCGAACGGCTGGAGCTACACCCGCGACGTCAGGTTCGTGGATCGCAACGGCGGGCGGCTCGTCGCGACGCCGAACGGCATCCTGATGGGCCTGGGCGGCAACTGGATCCAGCGCCAATTCTGCCGGCGCGGCGGCACCACCTGGGGTGACATCTTCATGGTCAACGTGGGCGCGGTCACCGACCCCGCGGGATGGCTTCGCCGGATCGTCGAGTCCGGGCATGCCTGGTACGTCCGCGCCGACGGGACGCCCGTGCAGACCCGCCTCGACCTGGATCGCGTGCTGCACCACGAGGAGCGGCACTGCCGGCAATGGGCGGAGAAGGGCTACGCGGGCATGCTGCGGGATTACGGCCGAGAGTTGGTCCGCGAATACGCCTTCGGCGCGATCAACAGGCTCGAGGAGGACGCGGGACTGGCCGACGGCGGCTATAGAGCGTCGATCCCGTGGTAGAGCACCATGGCACCGATCAGGACCAGGACCGCCGCCAGCAGGGCGGCGTTGTTGCGGTCCATCCAGTCTTTGAGACTCGCCAGCGTGTCGTCGAGGCGGCTGCCGGCCGCCGCGTAGGCCAATATCGGGATGGCGACGCTGGACGCGGCGATCGCGACGAAGAACGCGGCGGCCAACCAGTCACCGGCGAGGCCGAGCCCGGCGGTGCCGATGCCCAGTCCGGCCGGGACGCAGATGAGCAGCACATCCGGCCGCACCACCGCCAGGACCGCCCCCATGATCCCGGCCCGGGCGGGGGTGATGGTGGCGAACGAGCGCATCCATTTCGGCGACTCGGTGTCGCCGTGCCGGTTCAGCCATTTGTAGATGCCGTACACGATCAGCCCCGAACCCAGCACCACGCGCAACCACGACGACCATCGCGGCGGCGACTTGTCGAGACCGCCGAGCAGGTGGGAGGCCGTGACGGCGAGCGCCGTGAGCGCGGCAAGGGTCAGCGCCCAGCCGGCCAGGAACGCCAGGCCGGTCGGCCGCGGCCGCGGCGCCTGCAGCACCAGCACCGCCGGGATGACCGTGAGCGGCGAGAGGGAGATGACCAGTCCAAGCGGAACGAGCCCGGTGAGCACGGTGCCCCAGCTACCTGCCATGGGCAGCAATCTACAGGGCGTGAATCCCGTTGTAGAGCACCATCAAACCGATCAGGACCAGGATTATCGCGAGCAGCGTCGCGTGGTTCTCCTCCATCCAGACTTTGAGGCGCTCCAGCGGATCGTCGAGGCGGTCGCCGGCGCCGGCATACGCCAATATCGGGATGGCGACGGTTGACGCGGCGATGACGACGAACACCGCGGCGGCCACCAGCTTCCCGGCCGCGTCGAGGCCGCTGCTGCCGACGGCCAGGCCGGCCGCCGCGCACATGATCAGCACCTCGGGCCGCAGCACCACCAGCACCGCCGCGGTCACGCCGGCACGCGCTGGGCTGAGTGTGGAGAACGAGCGCATCCAGCGCGGCATGCTGCCGTGCCGATGCCGGGTCAGCCATTGGTAGCCGCCCAGTGCGATCAGCGCGGACCCCAGCACCACCCGCACCCACGACGCCCAGGTTGGCGGCGCCTTGTGCAGGCCCCCGAGCAACTCCGAACCGCTGACAAACGCGGCGGTGAGGGCCGCCAGGCCCAGCACCCACCCGGTGAGGAAGGCGAGGCTGGCCGGCCGCGGCCGCGGCGCGTGCAGAACCAGGACCGCCGGAACCACCGTGATCGGCGAGAGCGCGATGACCGCCGCCAGCGCGACGAGTTTGGTCAGCACCGAACCCCAACTTGCGTCCACGGGCAGCAATCATCGCATTGGGGTGCCGCGCCCGCATGGGTCCGGCGTAAGCGCCGCCCTCAGAACGGCTTTCGGCGCAGCGTCCAGGCGGGCACCCAGTGCGTGACGGTCTTGCGCTGCGAGCCGTAGGCGACCGGGTAGGTGACCAGGCCCCACCAGTCGCCCTGCTCGCAGAGGCCCCAGCAGCTGAGCAGTCCCTCGACGACCTTGTGCAGTTGCAGCCCGTTGGGCTGGTACCGGCCGGAGCGGTGCGGCTCGCGCGGGAACAGCACCGTCAGGTCCACCAGGACCGCGAGCGGTGGCCGCACCACCCGGAACGGGCTGCGGACCGGCTGGCCGTTGTACCCGATGGACGCGAACTGCCCCATCGATCGATCATACGTTCGAATGGGAGGTCGGTTCGCCGAGTTTCCCGTTTCCGAGCCCGCGGCCGGGCCGGTGGATATAGTCGGCTCAGCTAACAAGGGGAGGTCCCAGATGAAGATGGCTTGTGCCGCTGGCCTATTGGCCTTGGCCGGGTTGCTCACCACCGGGGTGGGCGTGGCCGGTGCCGACCAGGTGGAGGTCGAGGGCAACTATTCGAGCCTGGCCGGTTGCGAGGCGGACGCCCCGAACGTCGAGATCACGCACAACGACCACCTGTACACCCATTGGGACTGCCGCCAGGGCTCCGACGGCTTCTGGCACGTGTGGCTGCTCAACTGACGCGGGCGTAGGCGACCAGCGGCGGGAACCCGATCGGGCTCTGGCACCATAGCGGCGTGCGGAACCCGCTTCGCCGCCCGTCGGCCGCGCTGGACCCGCTGCTCGTCGGGCTGCTCGCCGTCGCGGTGAGCCTGGGCGGCGCGGGCCGCCCGTCGTTCTGGTACGACGAGGCCGCCACCATCTCGGCCGCATACAGTCGTTCGCTTGCCCAGCTGTGGCGGATGCTCGGCAACGTCGACGCCGTGCACGGCCTGTACTACCTGCTGATGCACGCCTGGTTTCAGGTCTTCCCGCCCACCGAGTTCTCCTCGCGCGCCCCGAGCGGCCTGGCCGTCGGGGGCGCGGCCGCCGGAATTGTGGTGCTGGGCAGGCAGTTTTCGTCGCGCACCGTCGCGGTGGCGTCCGGCGTCTTCTGCGCGGTCCTGCCCCGCACGACGTGGGCGGGCATCGAAGCCCGCCCCTACGCGCTGTCGATGATGGCCGCCGTGTGGCTGACGGTGCTGCTGGTGCTCGCCGCGCGCCGCGACACCGGTTGGCTCTGGGCGGCCTACGGCCTAGCGCTGGCCGCGTCGATCGCGCTGGAGGTGTACCTCGCGCTGATGATCGCGGCGCACGTCGTCCTGCTGGTCGCATCCCGTTGCGGGCGAGGGGTTTTACTGCGGTTCGCCGTCACGGCGGCGTTCGGGGTCGGCGCCATGGCGCCCTTCTTGGTGACGGTCGCGGGGCAGGCGCATCAAATCAGCTGGATCGCGCCGATCGGCCGCCGGACGCTCGAAGACGTCGTGGTGCAACAGTATTTCGAACGCAGCCCCCCGTTCGCCGTGCTGTCGGCGCTGGTGATCGCGGCGGCTATCGTGTTGTGGCTCAGCAGGTCCGCGCCGTTGGCGCGGTCCGACGGGCAGCTGCTGGCCCTCGCGGCGGCCTGGCTCGCGCTGCCGACCGCGGCGATCGTGGCCTACTCGGCGCTGGTGCACCCGATCTACACCCCGCGCTACCTTTCGTTCACGGCGCCGGGCATGGCGCTGATCCTGGGCGTCTGCACCGCCGCGGTGAGCGTCCGGCCGTGGTTGACGGCGGCCCTCGTCGCCCTGTTCGCCATCGCCGCTGCCCCCAATTACGTTCGGGCGCAGCGTAATCCGTATGCCAAGTACGGGATGGACTACAGCCAGGTGGCCGATCTGATCAGCGCCCGGGCGGCACCGGGCGATTGCCTGCTGGTGAACGACACGGTGACGTTCATGCCTGCCCCGATGCGCCCGTTGCTGGCGGCCCGCCCGGATGCCTACCGCAAGCTGGTCGACCTCACGCTGTGGCAGCGGGCGACCGACCGCAACGACGTCTTCGACACCAACCTGATTCCCGAGGTCGTCGCGAGGCCGTTGAGCCAGTGCGGGATCGTGTGGATCATCACCCAGGCCGACCCGTCACAGCCGGCGCACGAGGCCGGTCCGGCGATCCCGCCCGGACCGGTCTACGGGGCGACCCCCGCCTTCGCGGTCCCGCACGACCTGGGCTTCCGGCTCGTCGAGCGCTGGCAATTCAACTTGGTTCAGGTGTTCAAAGCGCAGCGCTAGTCACCAGATGCGGATGTAGTCGACCAGCATCGACGCCGGGAAGGTGCCCGCCGCCGGATCGCCGGCGCCGACACCGCCCACGGCGAGCGTGAACATCGGCGTCATCCAGTAGCCGGGAATGTTGAACGGCCACCGGAAATCGTCGGGGGCGCCACCGGCGACGTGGATGGGCTTGTTGGGGACCTTGAAGTATTCGGCGCCGTCCCGCGCGAATTCGAATCCCTCCTCGCCCCAGTGCATTCGCCAGGTGTGCCAGTTGCTGTCGACCAGGCCGGGGATCGACTTGCCTTCCCACGTCTTGCCATTGGACGCCGCGTGGACGGTGGTGCCCGGCGCCCAGTTGCCGTTGCCGTACCACTCGAAGATGTCCACCTCGCCGTCGGGCAGCGGGTCCTCGTTGACGCCCCAGAACGACGGCCACAGGCCCGGGTACAGGCAGTCCAGCTTGATCCGCGCCTCCCAGGTCTGGTTGATCATGCTGCGGAAGTTGCCGCGCAGCTTGCCGCTGTAATAGGTGTTGCTCAGCAGGTCGTGGGTGGCGCACAGGACGAGATTGGAGTGCCCGTCGACGAACACGTTCTGGCGGTCGTTGCGGTAGATGCCCTCCACGGGCGGGAACACGTCGTCCTGCCAGGTCTGGATCGTCCACTTGCCGGGGTCGGGCGGGGAGCCCGCGGGGCCGTCGAACTCGTCGGCGAAGATGTAGGGCCCGCCGCCGGCCGAGGGTGGTGCCTGCGGCGCGGAGGGGGCGGCCCAGGCGCCCGGCAACCGCATCGCAGCCCCCAGCATGCCGAGCCCCGAGATCAACATCATGCTGCGACGATCCATCTACAACCCACCAATCGTGAAAGCCGTGTTTCGACCCAAGCCCGCCACCCCTAGGCAACTTTTGCAAACGGTGTTATGAAACCACGCGCCGGGGTGCCACGCATGCCACACCCGGGCCGTGGCGGCGACTTTTCGCGTGCTGAAGACACCGCGGGTCAGGTCAGCGGGAGGACGGTTCGCTCAGCTTGACCAGCGTCTTGCCGATGTTGACCCCGGTGAACAGTCCGTTGAGCGCGTCGACGCACGACTCGATGCCGTCGAAGATGGTCTCCCTGTGCTTGAGCCGGCCCTCAGCCTCCCACCGCCGCAGCGCCGCGAACGCCTCGTCGAAGCGTCCCCACTGGTCGAGGGCGTTGAATCCCTGCATCAACGCGGTCTTGGACAGCAGGTTGACGTAGTTGGCCGGACCGGGATGCTCGCCGGTGAGGTAGCTGGAGATGACCCCGCACAGGACGACCCGCGCGTGGGGGGCCAACCGGCCCAGCACCGCGTTGAGGATGGGGCCGCCGACGTTGTCGAAGTAGACGTCGACGCGCTTCGGGCAGTGCTGTTTGAGCGCCGCCGCCAGGTTGTCGTTCTTGTAGTCGATGCACGCGTCGAACCCGAAATCCTCGACCACGGCCCGGCATTTCTCGGGTCCGCCGGCGATCCCGACCACCCGGGCGCCGGCGATCTTGGCGATCTGCCCGGCCACCGACCCGGTGGCCCCGGCGGCCGCCGAGACCACGACCGTCTCGCCCGGCCTCGGCCGGCCGATGTCGGTCATCCCGAAATACGCGGTGGCGCCGGTCGGTCCGTACACCGACATGATCGCCAGCTGGTCGTCCTCACCGGGGATGGGCGTGCTGAACAGGTCGTCGCGGATGATCGCGTAGTCGGAGAAGCCGGTCAGGGTGGTGACGACGTCACCGACGGCGTAGGCGTCGCAGCGCGAGGCGACCACCTCGCCGATCCCGGCGGCGCGGATCACCTCGCCGATCTGCACCGGCGGAAGGTAGCTGGGCTGGTCGTCGAGCCACGTGCGGGCGGCGGCGTCGATCCCGACGTAGGTGGTGCGCAGCAGCGCCTCGCCCTCCGCGGGCTCGGGCGCCGGCGTGGTGACCAGCTCGGTGTCACCCGGCTGAACGAGGCCGGTGGGGCGGCGGCGAAGGAGGACCTGACGGTTCGGCAACTCGGGCACGATGCAAGAAACTACCGAACCGGCCGAAATCGCCCGGGCGAATGGCATATTCAACCCATGGCAGCAAACGACGACCCGGAGGATCGGATCCGGGAACTCGAACGCCCGCTCGCCGACGCGGCGCGGGCATCCGAAGCGAGCAGCGCGCAACCCGCCGCCGAGGCCTACCAGTCCGGCCCGGCTTACCCCCCCCGAGCGCTCAACCG
>NZ_LZJB01000331.1:0-43888 GCF_001666895.1 Mycobacterium sp. E3298 | reverse complement strand
GCGCGACGTCCTTGGACCAGATCCCCACCCTCGGGTCGCCCTTGCGCACACCTCGCGGCCACATGCGGTCGATCAGCACGCGCTGGCCGTCGTCGGGGCCGACGTCGTCGTAGACCCTCGCCACCCTGATCCGGCTCTTGCCGCCCACACCTAGCAGCGTAGCGACGGGCTTGTCGGTGGTGCCGGTTAGCATCGCACGTATGTTCGAAGAATTGGCGGTGATCGACCCGTCGGCCGACGAATCGGCGCTGATCGAGCGCATCGCGGAGCTGGAGGCGGCCAAGTCGGCGGCCGCCGCCGGGCAGGCCCGCGCGACGGCCGCGCTGGACTCGGCGCGTCGAGCTGCCGAGGCGGCCGCAGGTTTATCCGCGGCGCGGCGCGGCCGGGGCGTGGCCACCGAGGTCGCGCTGGCGCGCCGCGATTCCCCGGCGCGGGGCTGCCGGCATCTGGGCTTCGCCAAAGCCCTCGTGCACGAGATGCCGCACACGTTGGCGGCGCTGGAGCGCGGGGTGCTGTCGGAGTGGCGGGCGACGCTGATTGTGCGCGAGAGCGCCTGCCTCGACGTCGAGGATCGCCGCCCGTTGGACGCGGAGCTGTGCGCCGAAGCGGCGAACCTGGACGGCATGGGCGATGCGCGGGTGGCCGCGGCGGCCAAGGCGATCGCCTATCGCCTGGACCCGCATGCCGTCGTCGACCGGGCGGCCAGGGCAGAGCGGGAGCGCACGGTGACCATCCGGCCCGCGCCCGACACGATGACCTACCTCACCGCGTTATTGCCGGTGGCCCAAGGCGTTTCGGTGTATGCTGCGCTGCGGCGCGAGGCGGACACCCGCGGCGACGGGCGTTCACGCGGGCAGCTGATGGCCGACACCTTGGTGGAACGGGTCACCGGCCGCAGCGCGGCGGTCCCCACCCCCGTCGCCGTCAACCTGGTGCTCTCCGACGACACGCTGCTTGGCGGCGCCAATGCGTCGGCCGACCTCTCCGGTTACGGCCCCATCCCCGCAGCAGTGGCGCGCGCGATGGTCTGCAGCGCGGTCACCGACCCGCGCTCGCGCGCGACGCTGCGCAGGCTCTACGCGCACCCCCGGGGCGGGGCGCTGGTGGCCATGGAGTCACGGGCACGGATCTTTCCGCGCGCGCTGGCCGCGTTCATCGCGATGCGCGACCAACGTTGCCGCACGCCCTACTGCGACGCGCCCATCAGGCACAGCGACCACGCGCAACCGTGGGCGGGCGGCGGCCCGACCGCCGCGGACAACGGCCTGGGCCTGTGCGAGGGCTGCAACTACGCCAAGGAGGGCGCGGGGTGGCGGGTGAGCGCCGCCGTCGACGAAAACCACACTCACAGCGCGCAATTCACCACCCCCACCGGAAAGAGCTACCGATCGACGGCTCCGCCGCGAGCGCCCGTGATCACGGTCAGCGAGGTGGAATTCCGCATCGGGGTCTCCATCGCGCGCCATGCGGCCTAGGCACTGTTCAGGATTGGCCGGTGAGGCGCTCCACGTCGACGACCTCGCCGCGGTTGATGCTGACCCAGTCGCGTCCGTCCAGGTAGGGGCGCAGCGCGCGGCCGATCAACTCGGCGTCGGCCGGTGTCTTGGGCCGCTGCAACTCGTACACGTGGGGCAATTCGGCCATCCCGGTGACGACGTTCCACAGCGTCAGGGCCTCGGGCCCGGTCGGCGGGTCCACCAGTACCGGACCGAACAGGCACTGCCCCGACAAAAACAGCGTCGGCACACCGTAGCCGCCCGCGTCGACGACCCGGTGGTGGTCGTGGTGGATCTCGTCGTGGGTGGTCGGGTCGTCGAGCGCCGCATCGAGGAGCGACGGTTCGGCGCCGATCTCGCCCAGCAGGCGGCGCGCAACCGCGGGGTCGTGCGGTTTGCCGCCCAGCGTGTGCAGTTCGCGTCCGATGGCGGCGTACCACCGGTCCAGCAGCGCCATGTCCGTTCGGCGCAGCAGCGCGCCGATCCGCATCAGCGACCACCCGTAGGACCACTCCCGCTCCCAGGGGTGCTTCTGGCCCTCGGACCGGTTGATCTCCTCGAGGCTGAAAAATCGCCAGTCGACGGTGATGCCGAGTTGCTCGCGAACGTCGCGGATCCACAGCGAGGTCTGATAGGCGAACGGGCACATCGGATCGAAATGAAAATCCACCACGACGCTCATCTCGGACCCGCTTTGTCGCTCAGTAGTGATAGGTGTCCGACGGCGCGGGGGAATGATCCCGTTCTTCGTCGTCGAAGTCCGACGATTCTATGTCGTAGGCGCGGGCCAGCTCGAGGATCTTCGTGGCCCTGGCAATCCGCGGCAGGTCGGACCCGTTGCGGATCTCTCCCCCGTCGCGTTCGAACTCGGCGAAAAACTCTTTCGCCCAAGAAATTTCGTCCTGTGATGGCGACAGACCCTCGTTCACCACGCCGCATTGGTCCGGGGTGAGGCAGATCTTGCCCGTCATCCCGAATTCCACGGAAACGGCGGTGGCCTCGATCAACTTCAGGGCATTCGAGCCGATCGTGGGCCCGTCGATGGCGCTGGGCAGACTCGCCGCCTTGGCGGCGATGGTGAACCGGGACCGGGCGTAGGCCAGCGTGCTGGGGTCTTCTCCGAAGCCGGTGTCGCGGCGGAAGTCGCCGATGCCGAAGGCGAGCCGGAAGGTGCCCTTAGCCGCGGCGATCTCGGTGATGCGCTCCAGGCCGCGGGCCGTTTCCACTAGCGCCACGATCGGCACGTTGGGCAGCCGTTGCGCCGTCTCGGTGACGTGGTCCACCGATTCGACCATCGCCAGCATCACCCCGCCCACCGGTGTGCCGGACAGCGCGGCGAGGTCGTCCGCCCACCACGGGGTGCCGAAACCGTTGACGCGGACCCAATCGGTGTTGCCGGCGCCCAGCCAGCTCACCACGTTGTCGCGGGCGGCGTGCTTGTCTTTGGGGGCGACGGCGTCCTCGATGTCGAGCACGACGATGTCGGCCCGGGAGTGCGCCGCGGATTGGAACCGGTCAGCGTGCGCGCCGTTGACCAAGAGCCAGCTCCGGGCCAAAACGGGATCGATGCGGTAGCCAATGACGTCGTCGGGCTCCGTCGCGCTGCTGTTGACCTGGTCGTACATTCGTCTCTCGGGGTTATCGATATCGGACTGGTGCCTTAACCGTAGCGATGTCCCCCAACGGGCGGTCGGGTATGCCCCCCGGGCACAGAAATGGCTGGGCCGCCCGGGCGGAGGAACCCCTCGCCCGGGCGGCCTGGCTTTGAATGCTCGGCTAGTTGATGCCGACAACCTCCTGCGCGATCGCGGCGACACGCGTCTGGGCGGCCGACACGACCCGCTGGCGATTCTTGTTCGCCTCTTCGTAGGCGATGATGGCCCGCACGTCGCTCGGATTCGCAAGCTCCTTCACCTCGGCGACGGCCTCGCTGACGTTCAGCTCGTCGTAGTTGGCGATGGGCAGCTCGTCGGCGTCGAGGACCCCCACAGCGGCGCGTGCCGCATGCAGGGCGTCGGCCGTCTGCCGGGCACCTTCGCTGCGGGTGACCTTCTCGGCCGCCTCGAGCGCGGCGTTGCGCGACGCGGTGAGCGCGCGGGTTGCCACGTCACCGGCGTGCGCACCCCGGCTCACCAGCTCGTTGAACGTCGGCCGGGCCGAGCGCAGCGCGTCCGCGGCCCTGTCGACGCCCCGGACCGACCATTCGACCGGCAGGTTGACCAACTTCACCGCGGTTCCGGCCGCGGCCTGCAGCGGCGTGCGGCGCAGCGCGGCCGGGCCGCCGAGGGCGTCTTCGGCCAGCACGGTGGTCAGCCAGTCCACGGTCGCCGAATGCGCCGTGATCAGCCGCGTTGCCAGGCTCTCGACCTCGGGAAGCTCGGCCGCGACGGCCAGGGCCTTCAGGTAGCGGGACCGGTCCAGCAACTGATCTTCCAGCGCGAGGTCGCCCAGGAGCGCCTCGTCGAACGGCTGGGCCTGCTCGGTCAGCGCCTTGACCGCGGCCGCGGCCCGGCCCAGGAACGGCCCGACGATGTCGGGGACACCGCCGAGCCCACGGATCGCCTTCTCGATCGCCTCGGACCGCTCGCGGGCGTTGGACGCGTTCTGCGTGAGCTCACGCTGAACGGCCTCGGTACGTGCCTGCGCGATGCGGGTTTCCGCGACCTGGATCTCGGTGTTGGTCAGCTGGTGAAGCGCACGCAACTGCGCCAGCACCGTCGTCTTGTCCGATGAAGTCATCGAAAAATTCGCCTCCTGCGTTGATTGTGTGGATCGGCACGAAAGCGCCTTTCTAGCGGCTACCCGTTCGACCCTCGGCAGATAACATCCAATCCGGCGTGTGACGCAGATCGCTTTCGCGCCCGGCCACGTATCGTCGTGGTCGGCCCGGCCGGCAAACGAAAGTTGTTGCCTACTCAGATCTTTGGAGAGACGGCGGCCGACCTGCTGGCGGGGCACACAGGGCCCGTTTAGCCCCCTACGCAGCGGGTATGCGTGGCGAAGGCGCACACAGCCCACAGTGCGCAACCGAATTCGCAGAAACACTGGAGGTATCGGCGATGGCCGACATGATTGTCCAGTCGCCCGAGGAAGTCGTCGCATTCCTGAAGGCGCAGCACAACCTCATCGAGGACCTGTTCGACGAGGTGCTGCACGCATCCGATCCCCAGGCACGGGAAAAGCCGTTCGCGACGCTGCGTCAACTGCTGGCCGTGCACGAGACAGCCGAGGAAATGGTCGTGCACCCGCGCGTGCGCCGGGAGTCCGACGCCGGCGACGCGATCGTCGACGCTCGACTCACGGAGGAACACCAGGCCAAGGAGTTGCTTTCGAGCATCGAAGACCTCGACGTCACCTCCCAGCAGTTCATCGACGAGTTGAAAAAACTTCGCGAGGCCGTGCTGGACCACGCGCAGCACGAGGAAAGCGAGGAGTTCCCCGTGCTGCAGAAGGAAGTTGACGAAACCGACCTCAAGCGGATGGGGGTGGCGGTGCGCGCGGCTCAGGCCATCGCGCCGACGCACCCGCACCCCGGCGTGGAGTCGGCGAAGATGAACTTCGCCCTCGGACCGTTCGCGTCGATGCTCGACCGCGCCCGCGACCTCATCGGCCAGGCCCTCGGCTCGTAATTCGCCGTAGGCTCGTTGAGGTGAGTGTCGCCCCGGATATGACGGTCGCCCTGCAGGACCGGTTCTTCCGCGCATTGCCGGAGATGGCCGTCCGGTGGCAGGCGGAGCCGCCGGCCGAGCCGCGGTTGCTCGCCCTCAACGAGCGGCTCGCGGAGGAACTAAGCCTGGACGCCGACTGGCTGCGAAGCCCGGACGGGTTGCGCTTCCTGGTGGGCGACCTGCTCCCCAGCGACGCCGTTCCAGTGGCCCAGGCCTACGCCGGGCATCAGTTCGGGGGCTTCGTCCCCCGCCTCGGTGATGGTCGCGCCCTGCTGCTCGGCGAGCTCGCCGACGGCGACGGACGCCTGCGCGACATCCACCTGAAGGGCTCCGGGCCGACACCGTTCGCGCGCGGCGGCGACGGCCTGGCGGCCGTGGGGCCCATGCTGCGCGAGTACATCGTCAGCGAGGCGATGCATGCGCTCGGGGTGCCGACCACGCGATCGTTGGCCGTCGTCGGCACCGGCCGTCCGGTCCTGCGCGAGGCCGAACTCCCCGGGGCGGTGCTGACCCGCGTGGCCAGCAGCCACCTGCGCGTGGGCAGCTTCCAGTTCGCCGCCTCCACCGGCGACATCGACCTGCTGCGGCGCCTCGCCGACCACGCGATCGCCCGCCACCATCCCAGCGCCGCGAGCGCCGACCGGCCCTATCTCGCGTTGTTCGAGGGGGTGGTCGCCGTTCAGGCGGCGCTCGTCGCGCGGTGGATGCTGATCGGGTTCGTCCACGGGGTGATGAACACCGACAACATGACGATCTCCGGCGAGACGATCGACTACGGGCCGTGCGCCTTCATGGAGGCCTATGATCCCGACACGGTCTTCAGCTCCATCGACTTTTGGGGCCGTTACGCCTACGCCAACCAGCCCGTCGTCGCCGGCTGGAACCTCGCCCGGTTCGCCGAGACGCTGCTTCCGCTGCTCTCCGAGGATCTCGAGCAGGCGGTCGCGCTCGCGGAGACGTCGTTCGGCGTCTTCCAGCGCGAGTACGACGCCGTGTGGTCATCCGGGATGCGCGCCAAACTCGGTGTGCCCGACGCCGAGGACGGCGCCTCGGCCGCCCTGGTCGACGAGTTGCTCGCCCTGCTCAAGGACAGCCACGTCGACTACACCTCGTTCTTCCGCCTGCTCGGTCGGGCGGCGCGCGGCGACGCAGAGCCCGCGCGGGGCGTGTTCGTCGACCTCGCCGGCTTCGACGCGTGGCTTTCGCGCTGGCAGGCGCTGGGCCCCGACGCCGATGTCATGGACCGCGTCAACCCGGTCTACATTCCGCGCAACCACCTGGTGGAGGAAGCTCTGACCGCGGCGACCGCGGGTGATCTGGGCCCACTCGAGCAACTCCTCGCCGCGGTGACGTCGCCCTATGGCGAACGGCCGGGCCTGGAGCGCTTCGCCAGCCCGGCCCCGGAGGACTTCGGCAAGTACCAAACGTTCTGCGGCACTTAGCCTTACGACAACTTGGCGGACTCGGCCTGCAGCTCGTCGAGGCGCCGCAGCGTCTCGTCGCGCGGCTCGGTGGGCAGTTCCACCAGCAGGTGCTGCAACCCGAGAGCGCGGTAGCCCTCGAGCTCTTCGGCCGTCGGCGCGCCGCCATGGAAGCTGATCACCGGAACGTCCGGACCGGCCACGCCGCGCAGCTGCTCCAACTGGGGCGCCAAGACGTCAGCCGACGGTGTCATCGACAGCCAGCCGGCATGCAGCCGGGCGATGCGTTTGAAGCCCGCGGGCCCGCCGCCGAAGTACAGCGGCGGATAGGGCTTCTGCGCCGGCTTGGGCCAACTGTAGAGGGGCCCGAAGTCGACGAATTTGCCGTGGAATTCCGCCTTTTCGTGCGTCCAGATCTCGATCATCGCGTCCAGCCGCTCGTCGACCACCCGTCCGCGAACCGACGGGTCGACCCCGTGGTTGGCGATTTCCTCGCGCAGCCAGCCCACACCCACTCCGAACCGGAAGCGGCCCCGCGACACCAGATCCAGCGACGCCACCTCTTTGGCCAAGTGAATCGGATCGCGCTGGGGAACCAGCGCGATCCCGGTGCCCAGGACCAGCCGCTCGGTGGCGGCAGCCGCCGCGGTCAACGCGACGAACGGATCCAGGGTGCGGTAGTACTTCGGCGGGATAGGACCGCCTGCCGGATAGGGCGTGACGTCGCCCGCCGGAATGTGGGTGTGCTCGGCGAGGAACAGCGACTCGAATCCACGCTGTTCCAGCGCCTGCCCCAGCTCCCCCGGGCCGATCCCCTCATCGGTTACGAATGTCAGTACGCCTAAACCCATGGCGTCCAGTCAACCGCATCTACCTTGTTCCGGCGACCACCTGGCCGCGATCCGGGCCTCACTGCGCCGGTTCCTCGCTCCCCCGCGTGGTCCGGCGCGTCGCGCCCCACAGCCCCACGCCGATGCCGACGACGGCGCCACCCAGGCCGATGATTCGTTGCGACGGTCTCAGCTCTTGGTGGACGCTCATGCCGCCGAGCAGGTCCGCCGCGTCGGCACCGCCCGACGCCAGGAACCAGCCGCGGGTGTTCTTGCCGCGCAACGCCGCCGCGGCGAGCAGCCCACCGATCAACGCGTCGCGATATCCCATGGACCGCAACAACAGTCGCGCCGTCGGCGTCGGTTCCTCCGGATCCCCCCAGAATCGGTTCGCGCTCAAGGGGTCGACGAGGAACCAGACGCCGGAGGTGAGTCGGATACTGCCCGCCAGAAGTGCCGCTCGGTCGATTGACATGCCCGGCAGCCTAGGAGCAAACCGCTCCTCCGCGCACGGGTTTACCCCAACGGCGGTCACGGAGCCGGGCAGGCGTGGGCGATTTGGATGGAGGCGGGCCACAATGCCGTGGTCAAGCCGAAGGCCACGGCGTCGGCTCCCGTAGGGAACACCGCCTCCACCCGCGCCTGAATCTGTCCAGCCTCGTCGGGGTGAAAAACGGTCCACGCGAACCCGATACACAGGTATGGGATCGCCATCCACAGGGCCAGTTCGATGAGCGCGCCGACCCGGACCTGGTATCGCATGGTGCGCCGAAGCAGATCCACGGTCACTCCAGCGCGGGATCGGGTAGGCCGCACAGCCAGCACAGGGTGGCGAGGCCGTCGGGTGTGCCGGGCCAGTGCCTGGCCAGCGCATCGGGTCCCGCGATGCGGCTGATCCAGCGCAGCACCAGGCCGACGATGACCACGTCGTCGGCGAATCCGATCACCGGAATGGCATCAGGTATCAGGTCGATCGGTGAGACGACGAACGCGATCAACGCGACCAACACGACGCGGATCCGCCGCGGCAGTTCTTGATCGGCTGCGAGGCGTTTCAGCAGCCGAAGTACGTCGGGCAACAGCCGCACCAGGTCTTGCAATCTGGCCTTGGGCCTCAGCAGCCAGAAGGTGACGGCGAGGATCAGCCAGATCACCACGAACGCGCTCAGGATGCCCAGCGCGATCATCCACCAGTCGGGCCACATCTAGTCCATCTTGGCGGGACAGGCTGCCGCGTGCCAGCCCGGCTGCGAACGCCTGGCCTTGCTACGCCGCACCGGGCGGCGGAAACGGAATCCAGGGGAACATTCCGGTGTTGGTCGGAGGCGGCGGTGCCACCGTGTCCGGTTCCCCAATGTGCTGGGGGCAGTAGGCGTTCACCGCGCTGGTCGTGAAGCTGGTCGCCTCCGCCACCGTGAACCCGGCGTTCTCCGAGGACACGCTTTGGATGACAGCGGCTTTGGAGTGACCCTGGTCCATCAGTGCGCAGGCCTTCTTGCCCACCCGAATGGCGACGGCGCCGTCCTTGTAGGGAACGCCGGCCTGATCGAGCGCCGCCAAGAAGCTCGCATCGGGATTGCCGGCCGGATCGGCCCGCGCGGGCGTGGCCGCGCCGATGACGGCGGCGAAGCTCGCCAGCGCCAGAAGCATCCGCACCGTCTCAGCCTTCTACAGATGTTCGGCGTTGTCCTGTCGACCCGTTGCCGACCCCGTTAAGCAAACATTTTCCCAGGGCCCGGGTGTGGTACACAAGGCTTATGCCCGCGCCGAACCGTCAACCTGGTTGAGGGCGCCGTGGGCGACGATCGACTGTTGATCCTTGGGCGAACGTGCTGGCGTCTGGAGCGTGCCGACCGGTTCGGTCACATCATCGACGCGGCCGATTATTTCCGGCATGTCAAGACGGCGATGTTGCGGGCCCGGCACCGGATCGTGCTGATCGGTTGGGATTTCGACGCCAGGATGACGTTCGAACGGGGGGTCAAGACCCTTCCCGGCCCGAATCAGCTGGGCGCCTTTCTCTATTGGATGCTCTGGAAGCGGCCCGAACTCGAGATCTACCTATTGAAGTCCAATCTGCGTCTGCTGCCGGCCTTCGACGGCATCTGGTTCGGGCTGACTCCGGTGGCGCTGGTGAACCAGATCAGCAGCAGGCGAATCCACTTCGCGATCGACGGGGCCCACCCCACCGGCTCCGTCCATCACCAGAAGATCGTGGCCGTCGACGACTCCGTGGCGTTCTGCGGCGGGATCGACCTCACCATCGATCGATGGGACACCCGCGCACACGACCATGACGGTCCTGTTCGTCGGACGTTGGGACGCAGCTATGGGCCGCGGCACGACGTCGCCGCGGCGGTCGATGGCGCGGCCGCACGGGCACTCGGCGAGCAAGCCCTTCAACGGTGGCGGACGGCGACCGAGCAGTCGTTGCAACCGGTCACCGCCAAGCACACCGCGTGGCCCAGCAAACTCAAGCCGGCGCTGCGCGGCGTTGACGTGGGAATCGCTCTGACCCTGCCGGAACTCGGCCGGCGCCCCGAGACCCGGCAGGTCGAGGCGCTCAACCTGGCGGCCATAGCGGCGGCACGGGATTCGATCTATCTGGAGAACCAATATCTGGCGTCCCGGCGCATCATCGACGCGCTGGCCGCGCGGCTGAAGGAAGACGACGGGCCGGAGATCGTCATCGTCATTGCCCGCCGGGGGAACAACCCCCTCGAGCGGGGGACGATGGATTCGGCACGTCACCGGCTCATCCAGGTGCTGTGGGCCGCGGACGAGCATCGGCGGCTTGGCATCTACTGGCCGGTGACCGATGGCGGGGCGCCGATCTATGTCCACTCGAAGGTGGTGGTGGTGGACGACCGGCTCCTGCGCATCGGGTCATCGAACCTCAACAACCGATCGATGGGTTTCGACAGCGAATGCGACCTGGCCGTCGAGGCGGAGCCGGCTAGCCCCGAAGGCGATCGCGTGCGCGCCCAAATCACAGCGCTGCGAAGCCAATTGGTGGCCGAACACCTGGGAGTCACCGTCGGTGAGTTCGACGGCGCGACGCACGAACGCGGGTCGGTCCTCGCGGCCATCGAGGCCCTTCGCGGAGACGGCAAGACGTTGCGGCCGTTCACGGAGGGCACCGTGGCCGACGAAGCGGGCCCGCTGGCGGAGAACGAGCTCATGGATCCCGACCACGTCCCGCGATCGTTGACCCGAAGCGTGCAGCGATTCATCACCGGGTTGAGGGGTTGAGTTGAGGCCTACCCGGCTTAATCTGGACCGGGACGAAGGGCGAGTGCCAATGAACATCGACGACTCCGTCACGACGCTGGAAGACCTCAGGGGCGATCTGGCGCAGCGGTACAGGCGGACACCGACCGGCGGGAGTTCGGTCGACAGCAAGGTCGTCGACGCCGACATGGCGGCTATCGACCGCGACGGCTACGTGATCTGGCACGATCTGCTGACTCCCGAGCAATGCGACGAGATCCGCGAGGTCACTCAACCCTGGCTCGGGCACACGGGCCGCAATTCCTTCGAGGGCCGGCGCACCCAGCGCATTTACAGCCTGCTCAGCAGAACCCGGATGTGCGACGGGATCGTCGATCATCCGCGGGTGCTCGCGGTGCTCGATCGGCTGCTGATGCCCAACTACCTGCTTTCGGCCTTGCAGGCCATCAACATTCAGCCGGGAGAGGCCGCGCAGCTGGCCCACCACGATGACGGGTTCTACCCGATTCCGCGGCCCCGCGAACCCCTGGCGGCGGCGACGATCTGGGCCATCGACGACTTCACCGCCGACAACGGCGCCACCGTCCTCTATCCCGGCAGCCATCGCTGGGGCAAGCGCCGGCCCGGGCCGGACGATCGGGCCCTGCCCGTCGTGATGCCCGCCGGCTCGTGCGTCTTCTTCGTGGGCACGCTCTGGCACGGCGGGGGCGCCAACAGCACCGACCGCGACCGTCTCGCCGTCACCGCCCAGTACTGCCAACCCTGGCTGCGGCCGATGGAAGCCTTCACGCTGTCGATATCGCGCGAGACCGCGCGGGCGGTCTCCGACGACATTCGCCGCATGCTGGGCTACAGCATTCATCCGCCGTTCGTGGGCGCGGTCGACGGGCTGCACCCGCTGCGGCTGTTGGACAGCGACTCATAACTCCCAGTTCCGTTTGCCGCTGACACCCGCCAGGGACGGCTCTTGGGCCGGGCGGCTCTCGACCTCGATCGCCTGGCTGCGGCTCAGCGCGACAGCGGAGGCCGCCATCGCCGAGACCGCGACCAACAGCGCCAGCGCCGTCGAGCCGCCGACCGTCAGGTGTTCACCCAGCACCGCCACACCGAGCAGGACCGCGACCACGGGCTCCCCCACCAACATGATCGGCACCGACGCCTGCAACGCACCGGCGTGGAACGCGGAGTTCTGCACCACCGTCACCGCCACGGCCAGGCCGACCAATATGTATGGGGCGGGGACCGTCAGCAGCCCATGCCAACCGCCGACGGCGAAACGGTGCGTGCAGATCTTCGTCAACACGGCGATCATGCCGAGCAGGACCGCCACGGCGACCGCAAGCAGCATCGCCCGCGCACGGCCGATCGCGCGGCCGGCCGCCATCACGCAGACGACCAGCAACGGCACCGTCACCAGCAGCGTCAACGTCCACGCCGGTACCGCCGGACGGCTGTCACCCTCCCGGGGCTGACCGACGAGCACGAAGGCCGCCAGCGCGCCGGTCAGCAGCGTCGCCCAACCCCACTGGACCGCGCTGATGCGCTGGTCGCACAGCCGGGCGCCCAACGGCAGCGCGAACAGCAGCGAGGAAACCAGCAGCGGCTGGACCAGCAGCAGCGACCCGTGGGCCAGCGCGACGGCCTGGAACACGTAGCCCGCAACGGCGGCGACCAGGCCCGCCCACCACAACGGTCGCCGGACCATGGTCGTCACCATCGTCCCGGACATGCCCTGATCAGCGGGAACCTCCTGGGCGGCGCGCTGTCGAACGACGATGCCGACGGCCGCCCAGAACGCAGACAGCAACGCCGAAAAGATTGCGACCGCATGCGATTGCACCCACCCCATGCCCGCACGGGTACCCGGGGCGTCGGCGCGGCTAACTGCGCCGGGAGCGAACTACCTCATACGTCGTAGTAGAGGGCGAATTCGTATGGGGTGGGCCGGAGGTTGAACGGCGCGATCTCGTAGGTGCGCTTGTAGTTGATCCACGTCGCGATGACGTCGGGGGTGAAGACCCCGCCCTCGGTCAGGTATTCGCTGTCTTCCTCCAGACGGTCGATCACCGCCGACAGCTGCGTGGGTGCCTGCGGGATTTCCGCGGCCTCCTCCGGCGGGAGCTCGTAGAGGTCCTTGTCGACCGGCGGAGGCGGCTCGATCTTGTTCTTGATGCCGTCCAGCCCGGCCATCAACTGGGCCGCGAAGGACAGGTAGGGGTTGCCCGACGAGTCGGGGCACCGGAATTCCAGCCGCTTGGTCTTCGGATTGTTGCCGGTGATCGGGATGCGCACGCACGCCGACCGATTGCGCTGGCTGTAGACCAGATTGATCGGCGCCTCGAAGCCGGGAACCAGGCGCTTGTAGGAATTCACGGTCGGGTTCGTGAAGGCCAGCAACGACGGGGCGTGGTACAGCAAGCCGCCGATGTAGTGGCGGGCCATGTCGGACAGGCCGGCGTATCCCGTCGCGTCATACATCAGCGGCACGCCGTCCTTCCACAGCGACTGGTGACAGTGCATCCCGGAACCGTTGTCGCCGAACAACGGCTTGGGCATGAAGGTGACGGTCTTCCCGGCCTGCCACGCGGTCTGCTTGACGATGTACTTGTACATCTGGTGGTCGTCGGCCGCATGCAGCAACGTGTTGAACTTGTAGTTGATCTCGGCCTGGCCGCCACTGCCGACTTCGTGGTGGCCCTTCTCCAGGGAGTAACCGGCGTTGGTCAGGTGGGTGAGGATCTCGTCGCGCAGATCGACATAGTGATCGGTCGGCGCGACCGGGAAATACCCGCCCTTGGGACGGACCTTGTAGCCGAGGTTCGGGCTGCCATCCGCCTCGGCGTCCTCTCCGGTGTTCCACCACCCGGACGCCGCATCGACCTTGTAGAACGATTCGTTGGTGCTCGAGTCGAAGCTGACCGAGTCGAAGATGTAGAACTCGGCCTCCGGCCCGAAGTAGGCGGTGTCCGCGATGCCGGAACTGATCAGATAGTTCTCGGCCTTGCGGGCGATGTTGCGCGGATCGCGCGAGTACACCTCGAGGGTGAACGGGTCGTGCACGAAGAAGTTCACGTTCAGCGTTTTGCGGGCGCGGAACGGGTCGATCGTTGCGGTCTCGGGGTCGGGCAGCAGGACCATGTCGGACTCGTGGATCGACTGAAACCCGCGGATCGAGGAACCGTCGAAGGCCAGGCCTTCCTCGAAGACGCCTTCATCGAAGGCGTAGATCGGAATCGTGAAGTGCTGCATGGTGCCCGGCAAGTCACAGAAGCGGACGTCGACGTACTCGATGTTCTCGTCCCTGGCGAGCTTGAAAATATCGTCGGGCGTCTTCTCGGACACGCAACGCTCCTTAGCTTGATCGTCGGCAGTGGCGTGCGAGCGCTTTCTACGCCCTGACTATTTCGCCCGCGTCACCACCGCGAGTCGAACCTGTTGCGTCACAGAAAGACAGGCGATTGACCGCACGGCCGCCGGGTTCCGGTGGCACTTCCCAGCGCCTTGGCCGATAGTCATATGGACCATCCAGCCGCAGCAGAAGTAGGAGTAGTCATGCCACGCAACACAACCGGCGGTCATCCGGCGACCAGCCGTGGCGATCGACGCGCGTAAGAATCGAACGTAGCCCCGCGCAATGGGCGAGCTGTTTCAGTTTCACCGCGAGATCATCGTCAGCGGTGACGACGCGCTGTCGAAGACGATCGCCGAGGAATTGAGGGGCGCGGGCGCGCGAATCATCAAGATCAACACCGCCGCCGACCTCCTCGGGGCCGGCGTGCATCGGGCGCGTGCCGTCGTGTGCGCGGGCCCCAACGACGCCGTCAACCTCGAAATCGCCTTGCTGGCAAGGGAGTTCAGTCCAAACGTGCGGGTGGTGGCCCGGCTGGCCAACGACGTGCTGCGCGAAGCAGTGGTCGCCGTCAACGGACCCGGCGCGATCTTGGACGTCGCCGACCTCGCGGCGCCGTCGATCGTCGAGGCCGTCCTGTCCCGCAACGCGCACCAGTTCGACACGGCCGGTATCGAATTCGTCGTCTGGGGATCCGAGGCGCCCTACAACGCGACGCTCCGGGAGATCTACGCCGACCTGGCACCGGTCGCGGTGGTGCACGGCAAGAATTCACCCGCACCCGGCGAGGTGGTGCCATGCCCCGGACGAGATCTGCGGGTCTACGCCGGCGACTGGACGTCGATGATCGGCGTGAAGGACGAATTGGACGCCCGCGGAATCACGTTGCCTCCCCCGGCCGCGACGCGCGCTCGCCACTCCCCGGTGCGGCGGGTCATCGACGCGGTGCGCGCCATCCGGGACGAAGTGAACCCCATGCTCTTCCCCTCGCTGGCGTTCGCGCTGTGTCTCACCCTTGGCTCGACGGCGGTGGTGCACTTCGCCTATCACAACCCCCGAATGTCGTGGATCGACGCCCTCTACTTCGCCTCCGAGACAATCACGACGGTGGGCTATGGCGACTTCACCTTCGCCCAACAATCCACCGCCCTGCGGCTATTCGCGGTCTTGTTGATGTTCGGCGGCGCGAGCGTCACCGCCATCCTCGTCGCGTTCCTTGCCGACCTCCTCCTGTCGCGCCGCTTCGTGCAATCGGCCGGACTGCGGCGCGCACGCCACATGCGCGACCACGTCGTCGTCGTCGGGCTGGGTTCCATCGGGTTCCGGGTCGTCAGCGATCTGGCCGCGGCCGGCTACGACGTGCTGGTCATCGAGCCGGACGAGGGCAACCGCTTCCTGCCGACCGTGGCCGACCTCGACGTGCCGGTGATCTTCGGGGATCCGACGATGCGCCAGACCCTGGAATCGGCGCGCGTCGATCGCGCCCGCGGGGTCGCGCTGGTGACACAGGACGACATGAACAACATCGAGACGGGAATCGTGCTGCTCGAAATGCTGGGTTCCGACACGAGGGTGCCCATCGTCATGCGAGTTCAGGGCCGCGCGCTGGGCACCGCCGTGCATCGGCGGTTCGGTTTCGAGAACGTGCGGTCGATAGTCGACCTCGCGGCGCCGTGGTTCATCGGCGCAGCGATGGGCTTGCAGGTGCTCGGCACGTTCTGGGTCGGCCAGCGCTCCTTCATGGTCGGCGGAATGCTGGTGGCGGCGGGCAGCGAACTCGACGGGCTGCGGATGATCGATCTGTCCACGCAGACGCGCGTCATCGCGATCACACGGCCGGAAGGTCCGGTCAGGTTGCGCCCGCGCCGCGACGCCCGCCTGAAAGCCGGTGACACCGTCTATCTCATCGGCCCCTACCGGGAACTGATCGCGACGCTGCGCAAGGGCCAGCCTCCGCCAATGACCACGATCAACGGCGAGCGCGCCGTGGCTTTGGCGGCCGCACGGTCGACGCGCCGGCCAGATGCGCGTGCGCCACGGTGGGCGCCCGACCCGGACGGTTAACGAACGGCCAAAAGCCGCGCCACTTCATCGCGTCCGGTTGTGATGCACAGCACATTTGTGCTTTCTTTGTATCCGAGGTCACAACGCGACGGGAGCTCCTATGGCCGCACCCCACAGATCGGGCAAGTACGTAGTCGTTGCACCGCGCGCGAACGGAGCCGTGCATTCACATCGGATACTGCTGGCCCTGGTCGTGGTGATGGCCCTCATCGCGGCGATCACCGGCGTCGTCGTCGCGGCGTCGACGGGGCACGCCACCGCCGCGCTCGTGATAGCCCTGGTGGCCGGCGGGTGGTTTTCCGCCGCCCTCTGCTAGCGACATGATCCGCCGGACCCTCACGAGATCGGCGCTGGTCGCCGCGTCGTTGGGCGCGCTGGCAGCGCTGACGCCGGCGGCCCACGCGGACCCCGATCCCATCTCGGTCGCGGCCTACCTGCACACGCTGAACGTCTTGCACGTTCCCTACGACGACCCGGGGCGAATGGTCGGCATCGGAGACTCCGTATGCCAGCAGGCGCGGGGCGGCACCGACTTCGACGCCATCTACCCCGCCGTGGCAAGCAACGGCTATGCCGCGGTGCAGGCGGGCCAGATCATGGGCGCGGCCGTCGGGACGTTTTGTCCCGACATGGAAGCACCGTTCGATCGCTGGACCAACAGCAACTCGTGACCGTCGGCGATTAAGGTGCGCTAGCGCCCGGGCAATACTTGATCCGGCCCAGATCGACCCACATGTTGGCGCGCTTGGCGGCCTGATCCGGATTCAGCCCGGTCACGCCCTGGTTGTTCGCCTGTTGCATCGCCCCGACTATCTGGGCGCGCGACCAGCCGTCAGCCATGGCTCTGCACATCGTCTGTTCGGTCTGCATCTCGTAGTAAGGCCAGTCCGGCGGGAATCCGATCGCGTCGGCGCGGGCGGTGGCAAGCGCGCCCGGCAGGAGCGCCGAAGCAACGACAACCGAGAGGCCAAGGAGCAGCGTTCGCGTGGCCGACAGGGGTGAATGCGACTGATGCACGGATACTTCTCCTCGATTCGGCGCCTTGATGACCCGCAGGGTCGATGAGTGATGACCCTCGCCCATCAATGTTAGGACCTGGGAGGCTGTTGGCGGCGGGAAGAGCCCCAGAGGAGTCAACATGCACCTTCGCTCGGATAGCCTTGGCCGGGGCCGGCGGCCGAGAGTTCCGGACGACGACGGGGTCGCACGGACGATCGGACACTTCGAATGATCATCCCAATTCTTGCGGGCCGCCCGCTGCACACCGATCACCTCGAGTGAGGTTCTGGCGATGAGATTTGTGTTGGCGACCTTGGGAACACGCGGAGATATCGAGCCTTGCGCCGCCGTCGGCCGGGAGCTTCAGCGGAGAGGCCATCGCGTGCTTATGGCGGTTCCGCCCAACTACATTGGGTTCATCGAGTCGGCAGGCCTCACCGCAGTCGCGCACGGCCGCGACCAAGTGCAGCAGAATGCGGAGATCGTCCGCAAATACGGGACGACGCCGCCACCAGTCCTCATGGCGTGGGAAATTCTCAGCGATATAAAGCAACTCTGGCCACAGTTGGGCACGGCGCTCACATCCCTGGCCGACGGCGCCGACCTGCTGTTGACGGACGCAGGCGAACAGGGGCTCGCCGCGAATGTCGCCGAACACTACGACATTCCACACGCGGCGGTGCACATCTACCCGATCCCGCCGGACCACGCGGGTTCGTCCATCACCAAAGAGGCTGAAGACGCCCTACGCCGGGCGCTGGGCCTCCCGGCGACGAGGCCCTCGACGCGGCGAGCGCTCGAGATCCAGGCCTACGACGAACTCTTCTTCCCGGGGTTGGCAGCCGAGTGGGCCGGATGCGGCGCCCGACGGCCGTTCGTCGGCGGGCTGACCCTCGAGTTGCCGACGGAAGTCGACGACGATGTCTCGTCGTGGATTGAGGCTGGGACGCCACCGATCTACTTCGGCTTCGGCAGCAGCGCACGAGTCGCGTCTCCCACTGACGTCATCGCGATGATCACCGACGCTTGCGCGCAACTCGGCGAGCGGGCGTTGATTTGCAGCGGCGTGAGTGACTTGACCGCGCAAACGGATTCCGCCGACGTCAAAGTGGTGAGCGCGGTGAACCACGCGGCGGTGTTTCCCGCTTGTCGGGCCGTCGTTCACCACGGGGGGCCCGGCACGACGTTCGCCGGCATCCGGGCCGGAGTCCCCACGCTGGCCCTCGCCGTATCGGTCGATCAGCCGATGTGGGCGAGTGCGGTCAGTCAACTCGGAGTCGGAATTGGCCGGCGCTTCCCCGACACCACCCTGGAGTCTCTCGTCGCGGATCTGCGGTCCATCCTCACCCCGCCCTACGTCACTCGGACCCGCGAGGTCGCCGCGCAGATGACCGCGCCCGCTCAAAGCGCCGCCATTGCCGCCCAAGCGCTGGAAGATGCGGCCGCTCGTGGCCCGTTGGCCGATCAACGAACGCCGCGGGACGCGGACTGATCCACGCGCGCCCGTCAGGAAGTGGCGGCCGAGGGTTCGATCTGGCTCTCCGAAACGCTGCGATACGACGGCAACCCGAAATCGGGGAAGGCACAGATGTCGGCACAATCTCGGACTCGCTCCGACCAGAAACCCTGATCAGCGGCCGACGTGCAGGCGTAGATCTTCATGTAGGTCGCCGCGAACGGGAACAAACAGCCGTTGCCAACCGCCTGCCAGACCGCCGCGGCGACGCCGGGAGTTTCGACACCTCGATAGTCGTCTATCGCGATCACGCCCCGGTTTGCCGTGTGGGTCACGGCGAGGGCGATGTCGTTCGCGACGCACCGGTAGCTGTGACAGCCGTCGATGTGGACGAAGCGCAGTGCCCGTTCTCCGAGGTCGAGCTCCGATGACTCGCAGACTTCGAGCGTCGGCCGGCGAACGTGAAACCGATCCCAATTGGCGAGGAACTGCTGCTGCTCCAGGCCCGAATACTGCTGGCGTGGGGTCAGCGACATGTCCGCGTGATCCATTACGGCCTCGAACAAGTCGCAGATCACCAGTTCTTCATCGTCGCGCAGACCGTAACCCATCAGGATGGCGGACTTGCCCTGGTATGCGCCGATCTCGAGCATGTCCCCCTTGATGTTTTCCGCCGTCTGCGACGCGAGCAGCTTGGTGAAGAGCTTGACATCGGCCTCGAAGAACCAGCCGTCGACGTTGTCGACTTCCTCGGCATAGAGGCTCCAGGCGGCATCGGTCATGTGCCCATCTTTCCCCAGGCGGCCTCGAGCGGCATGGCCGGATGTACTCCGGCCAACTTGCTGACCCGACGGTGTCGCGGCGACCGCCGCGTAGGTCAGAGTGCAATGGTCGCTTCAATCGATGCCCTTGGTCCTTAGTCCTTGCATCGCTTCGGCCCTGACAAATCAGGCGGTGCTGGATGATCCTGCCTGTGGGCACGCGGCCGATCAGAAACGAGCTGGAATGTGGCAACCCCCACCTAACGCGATCTTGGTAGGCGTCGACGGCTCGGCGGCGGCACTGGGTGCCGTGCGGTGGGCGGCTCTGACTGCCGCGTTGCGCAACGTGCCACTGGCCCTGGTCCATGTCGTCGACGATCCGATGCCGGGGTGGCTCCAGTCAGGCGCGCCGGTGGGGCACTGGCAGCAGCACCGGGCGCGCGAAGTGATCACGTCGGCAATGCGGGTCGCCGAGGAGAGCGCCGGTGAACTCGGTCCCATTCAAGTCCACGGCGAGGTGATCTATTCGACCGCCATCGCCACGCTCGTCGCCCTCTCCAGAGAGGTGGAGATGGTCGTCGTCGGCTATCGGGGGTATCGCGGCGTGGTGGTTCGCAGCGTCCTTGGCTCGGTGAGTTCGGGATTGGTCTACAACGCGCACTGCCCGGTCGCGGTGATCCACGACGGGGAACCGCCGCTCAGCAATGTCGACCGGGCACCCGTGCTCGTGGGCATCGACGGATCATCGGCGTCGGAAGCCGCGACCGCGATCGCGTTCGAAGAAGCGTCGCGACGAGGCGTCGCCTTGATCGCTTTCCATGCCTGGGCCGATCCGCGAGTGTTCAACTCCAACAACGCTTTTCAAGATTCCAAGTGGGACGCCCAGCTGTCCGAGGAGGAGGAGGCGCTCGCCGAACGGCTAGCGGGTTGGCACGAACGCTATCCCAACGTGGCGATTCGTCGCAGAATCGAAATCGGTGACCCGGCCCACTGGCTGATCGAGGCTTCCGAACTGGCGCAACTGATCGTGGTCGGCAGCCACGGCCGTGGCGGATTCGCCGGCATGTTGCTCGGCTCGGTTGGGTCGGCGGTGGTCAACAGGGCGAAGATCCCTGTCATCGTTGCGCGTCAGCCCTGAGCTCGTCACCCACGCGGTTCGTAGGCCAGAAAACACTGCACCTGCCGCACCGCGTCGGGCCGGTTGACTCCCATATCCACTAATCTCTCGACGATTTGGGCCGGCGGCACGGCCCCATCCACATCCGTCTCAATCACGTGAACGCTGGGAAACCAGTTCTCCGGACGCACCCCGGGCGGCGGGGGTTGCACGCCGCCTCCGACGCAACGTGCGTAGCCCTCGATGCCATTGTCAGCGTGAGCAGACGCCACTACCAATACGACCGGCGCGACGAGCGATACGGCGATGGCCATGCCGACCGCCGCAGCCACACGGATGAAGCGCATGCTCGAATATAACCTCGCGCCGTTCAACCGAACACAGAAATCTTGCACGCACCGTGGCGCACACTCGGCGTAAGGTGACGGCGGGCTCGGAGGGTCGGAAGAAGCAGGCGGTGAACACTGCATCGGGGTTGACGCGCTTCGGGCGCCGGTTTGCCGCCGCGGCCGGAATGCTCGCGGCGGGTCTGGTGCTGGTGCAATGCACGGCCGCGGCGCCGCCGCGCGCGGCCGCACCGTCTCCGTCTGCGGCCGCCCTGTCATCGTCATCGGCGGCGGCCACGCCGCCGGCCAACCCGCCGCCGGCCGCCGCCGCTGCGACCGTGGAAACGGTCACCGCGGCCGAACTCGGTGCGACGTGGCGGCCGGGTTGCCCCGTCGAGCCGGAACAGCTGCGACGGGTCGACGTCGACTACGTCGGTTTCGACGGCCAGACGCACCGCGGCCAGCTGATCGTGCATCAGGACTTGGCGCCGGAGGTCGTCGTGATCTTCGAGCAGCTTTTCCGTCTGGGCTATCCCATCGAGAAGATCCGCACCGTCGACCACTACCAGGACGCCAATGACGAGTTGTCGATGGAGGACGACAACACGTCGGCGTTCAACTGCCGCCTCATCCCCGGAACCAACGAATGGTCGCCACACGCCTACGGCCGGGCGATCGATATCAATACGCTCGTCAATCCGTGCCTGTACGCCAGCGGGTATTTCGAACCGCAGAACGCGGCGGCTTACCTGGACCGCAGCCGCACCGACCCGGGACTCTTACACCCTGGCGATCCGGCGGTGCGCGCCTTCACAGATCGTGGCTGGCGCTGGGGCGGCGAATGGGCGGCTCCCCTTGACTACCAACACTTCGAGCGGCCCTAGAGGCCCAGGGCCTGGGCCGCGGCGGTTGCCACCTCACCCCGGATGTCCGAGATCGGTGGGCTGCCGCGCGTATGAATCGAGTTGGTGAGCAGAACGACGTAGGTGTCCGAGGCCGGGTCGAGCCACACCGAGGTTCCGGTGAAGCCCGTGTGTCCGAAACTCCCGACGGGAAAAACCGCTCCGCGTGGCATGGACAGCGGCGTATCGATATCCCAGCCGAGACCGAGCAGATTCTGCCCGGCGATAGCCGGATAGCGGGCGGCAAGCAGCGGATGCGCGGTCTTCGACCTCTTCGCGGCTGCCGCCCGCGCGGCGTCGTCCGCCGCCTTGACCTGTTGGTCGGTGTGTCCCGGCTGCTGCGGGGTCGTCATCAACTCCAAAGTCTGTTGTTGGAGCGGGAATTCGCTCGGCCGGCCCGCAAGCCGATCGAGCAGCGCCTGCGCGTAGACGCCGACATCGTGCGCCGTGGAAAAGACGCCGGCGTGCCCGGCCACCCCGCCCATGCGGCGGGCGGTCGTGTCCTGCACGGTGCCGCGCAGCAGACGGTCGAGGTCGGGATTCTTGGCCGGATCGGCCCGGCCTTCTTCGTCCCGCGCCGTGGGTGCGATGCGCGCCAGGATGTCCGTGTCCCAGCTGCCCGCGGGACACGGCTGCCCCTCGCCTGCCGTCGACGCGGCGGCCCAACCGACCGCGGCTCCCCTGACCGCGTGTGGACCGCATGCCTTGTCCGACGGGAGATAGCGGGTGTCCCGCAGGCCAAGAGGCGCGAATACGTGTTCCTGGACGTAGACGTCTTCCGCCTCGCCCGTGACTTTCTCGACGAGCGCGCCAAGCAGGATGAAATTGATATCGGAGTAGCGGAAAGACCCGCCGGGGCTCGACTCCAGCGGCGTCGTGAGCGCACGATGAACGCCTTCGGTCTTGTCGGGTGTGGCCAGTCCCCATGGATCCTTGAGTTCGACGTCGCCCGTCTCACCCGACGTGTGCGTCAGCAACATTCGAACCGTCACGTTTGCGCGCCGTGGGTCGTTGGCCGGGTTGAACTCCGGCAGATAGCGCTGCACGGGATCGTCGAACTGAACCTTGCCTTGTTCGTAGAGTTGCATCACCGCGGTCGCCGTCGCGAGGCTCTTGGTCAACGACGCCAGATCGAAGATCGTGTCCTCGGTCATCGGCTCGGCCGGTGCGGGCGACCCATCCAACCCCGGCTCGCCCGCGAGCTTGCGCGATCCGAAAGCCTGATCGAACGCAACGGTGCCGCCGTGGCCGATCAGGACCACCGCGCCGGGCAGCCTGTTGGCCGCAATAGCGTCGTTGATCAGTTTGGATAGGGGTGCGAACTCCGGTCCGGGCGGCTTTGCGGCCGGGGAACCGGGGGGCTGTGCGGCCGGGGAACCGGGCGGCTTCGCGGTCGGGGCGTGCGTGAGCTGCCAGGAATCGCCGGCCGCCGGGTGCGAGGCTTGACCACGCCCGCACGCCGCCACGACCACGAGCGCGACGCCCGCAACGGCGATGGCCGTCCGCCGACGTAGGCGCCAGCGGTCGAGCGAGCTGTTGCCAACCGTGCTGGCCCGTCCCATCGGCACGCCTCCCGACCTGCTTCTCCTCCTACGGCCAAAGCCTAGTGCGGTTTCTCGCCGAGCCATCCGGATTTGCCTGGATGGTTATTACGCGGTTTGTCGCCACGAATTCGCCTTGTAACCAACAACTCTCAGGCATTGACGCGCAGCGCGGCGCGCATTTCAGGCGGCGAAGTCGCCGACGACCGTCATCTTGTTGCCGTCCGAGGCGGTGGCGAAGCCGGCCGCGGTGTAAGCGCAGTTCAAAATGATCGCCCGGTGCGGCGGGCTTTGCATCCACAGGTCGAGCGCTTGGTTGATGTTCGCGGCGGACCCGGTACCCCAGAAGACGACCTCACCGCTGTAGGGGGTGCGGTAGCCCGCATCCGTGATGCGCGTCTGCGGTGAAGAGCCGTCCGAGCCGATGTGGCCGTTGACCCCGTTGGTAAGCATGTCGTTGGCGTGCCGCTGCGCCGCATCGGTCAGGCGTGGGTCCTGGCCGATCGGCCCGCAGGATTGGCGAAGCCGGTTCACGCCGCTGTACAACGCCCACCCTGATGCGTCTGCGCGGGCGGCGATGTCAACGGTCCCGGGAGCCGTTGCGACCAAGGCGCCGAGCGAGAACACTGCGACAACCTTGACTTTCCTCGTCATGTTGCCTCTTGCCACACCGTGTCTTTCGGGCCGCGGGAAGCAAGCGTTACCGTCTCGTGACCATGGGAGGTCCCCGCGATCGGTCCGTTTCGCGACGTCGACCCCCGTATCGTGGTGAGGCGTGTGTGAGCCCGCGTCAAGCCGGCCGGCCGTTGTCAGCCGCCGCCAGATGCTGGGACTGGCCGGCGGCCTCGGGGCGGCGGCCGTGGTCGGGCCGCGCTCGAAGACCACACCGACGGGTCCGACGTCGACGGCAGACGTCCGCCTGACCGCTGGGAGTTCGGCCCTGTTGCTGTGCCGGGACGCCTGGGGCGCCCGGCCGGCCCGCCCCGGGGGCAGGCGTCACACCATCACCCGGATGACCCTGCACCACGAGGCCGTGGCCCTCGGTGACAACCGCAACGCCCCCAACCACCTGCGCCAGGACCAGCGCTACCACCAGGATCAGCACGGATGGATCGACATCGCCTACCACGTCGGCGTCGACCGCAACGGCAACATCTACGAATTGCGGAGCACCGAGCTCGCGGGCGACACGGCGACGGATTACGACACGACGGGCCATTTCCTCGTCCTCTGCGAGGGCGACTTCGATCAAGAGGCGGTCCCCGAGGCGCAGCTCCTGGGAGCGGCTCGGGCATTCGCGTGGGCCGCCCAGACGTTTCGCGTCGCGACCACCACATTGGCGGGCCATCGGGACCTGGCGTCGACGTCGTGCCCGGGCGCCAACCTGTATGCGCACCTGACTTCGGGCGACCTGAAACACCGCATCGACGATCTGCTGGCCGCGGGCGGGGTGGACCTGCAGCGGTTCTGCGGACCCGACGCGGCGGCAAGAGTCGCGGCGATCGAAGCGGGGAACTGAGGTTCGTCGGCGCTTCAATTGCGCTGCGCGGGTTTGCTAGGGATGCTACGTTGCTGACCAATCGGTAGTTCGACCGGCCTTTGCGAGGCAACATGTTCGACTCTCGGATCGTGGCCGCGGCGCCCGCGGCCCTGGCGGCCGCCTGCATCGGTATGGCCAGCATATCGACCCTATCGGCGTGCAGTGGGGCGTCACCGTCGATACGCGCAACCGCTACCTCAGCTACCGTCGACGGCGGCCGGACGCAGGCCAGCCCGCCCAGCACCCGAGCGATTGCCAGCGGCGTGTACGGCGACCCGGACGCCGCCGCCGAGTTCTGGCAGCAGCAGTCGTATGAGGACAACTGCGGGCTGGCTTCGGTGGCGGACGTGGTTGGGGAGGTCACCGGGCACTCCCCGACCGAGCAACAGATCATCAAGCTGGCACAGCACACGCCCTCGTCGATCCGCGACGGCCCCATTTACGCCCCCACCGGCGACCCGGCTCACGACGGCCCGAACGGTGGCATCGACATGGCCGACACGGTGGTGCTGCTCGAGCACTACGGCATCAAGTCGCACATGACCTATGACAAGCACCCCGAAGAGGTGGGCCTGTCGTCGCTGGAGCAGTACCTGGGCGCGAACCGCAAGGTCATCGCGTGGGTCAACTCCGGAACCATCTTGAACTCCAACGACCAGCGCACGTCGGCCGATCATTTGCTGGTGGTCACCGGCATCGACACCGTCAAGGATGTCGTCCACCTCAACGACCCCTACGCCGATCACGCCAACACCAAGGTCAGCATCGGCACGTTCATGACGGCCTGGAAGATCGGACAGGAATCGATCGTCGTGACCGCGCCGCCCGGCTAGGGATTCGTCACTGTGTATCGCCCGGGCCCGCCGTTTTCATGGCGTTCGGCGCGGTGATGGGAGCCGTCGCGGTCGTGGTCGGGGTCGCGCGGCTCGTCGGGCTGGTGGAACTCGTGGGCCGCCCGGAGCTCGTCGTCGTGGGCGTTGTCGGAGTCGTGGGCGTTGTCGGAGTCGTAGGCGTTGTCGGAGTCGTCGGACTCGTGGGAGTCGTGGGCGTGGTACTCGCCAGGCCGGGACCTTCGCCGCACCAGTCCGCCACATCCTTCGGGTACTGCTCGATGGGCGGTGGGCAGCGCTGCCCCGGCGGGAAATTGGCGCCGGCGTTGAGCAGATCGCAAGGCACGTAGACTTGCTTGCCCGTCTGGGTGTTGGTCAGGCACTTCGTCGGCGGCGCACCGTGGGCCGCGACGGGAATGACGGCGGCCGCCGCCGCCACCGCGCCCAGTGCCAAGGCAAGGCGGCGATAGGTCATGAAAAGCTCCTCGTTATAGCTGCGAGAGTTCATCACGATTAAAGCCGCTCACCCCTGGCGCAACGCAAATTACCGCCGTGAGCAGGACATTCTCTGTGGAGGTGTTCGAGAATCGAGCCAGTCTCACCGCAGATACGGGCGCCGGCCCCACGGCTCATTGCGTGCCGAAGGCGAAAACAGTCGTCGAATCGTAGGTCTGGCCGGGGTTGAGCGTGGTCGTCGGAAAGTTCGGGTGGTTCGGCGAATCAGGGAAGTGCTGGGTCTCCATCGTGAATCCCGCACCCTGCCGGTAGATATGCCCGCTGGTGCCGGTGAACGCACCGTCAAGGAAGTTGGAGGTGTAGAACTGCACCCCGGGCTCGGTCGTGGAGACGGTCAGCGTGCGCCCTGTCTGCGCATCCTCCGCCCTGGCCGCTTCCACCAGGCCTGCTTTGTCGCCCCGGTTGATCACCCAGTTGTGGTCGTAGCCGTGCGCCATCAGCAGCTGTGGGTCGTTCGCGGTGATACGCGCTCCGATCGCGGTCGGTGAGGTGAAATCGAACGGCGTGCCCTTCACCGGGACGATCTGGCCCGTCGGAATCTGTGTGGCGTCGGTCGGCGTGTAGTTGTCGGCATGGATGGTGACCTTCTGGTCGTACACGTCGCGCGTGTCCTCGCCCGCCAGGTTGAAGTAGCTGTGATTGGTCAGGTTGATCACGGTCGGCGCATCGGTGGTCGCGTGGTAGTCGATGCGTAGTTCGTTCCGCCGGTTCAGGGTGTAGGTGACGGTGACCGTCAGCGTCCCGGGGTACCCCATTTCGCCTGCGGGGCTGACATATTGGAGTTCCAGGCCAACGCTGTCGCCGCCGTCGCGCCGGCTTGCCTGCCACACCTTGGTATCGAAGCCCGCGGTGCCACCGTGCAGGCTGTTGCCGTTGTTGTTGATCGGCAGGTGATACTCGTTGCCGTTCAACGAGAATGCCGCCTTGGCGATCCGGTTGCCGTAGCGGCCGACGAGCGCGCCGAAATAGGTCTTGGCGGATCCGGTGTTGTTCAGGTACCCGTCCAGGGTCGGAAAACCCAACACCACATTGCCGATGAGCCCGGTGCGGTCGGGGACCTCGATCGACTGAATGATGCCGCCGTAGGTCAGGATTCGCACGCGCATGCCGTGTCCGCTGGTGAGCGTATAGCGGCGCACGTGCGCCTCACCCACCTGACCGAACGGCTCGCTGGTTATCGACGGCGGCCCTGCGGGTGCGTTGCCGCGGTCCGTGGCGGTGTTTGTCGTCGTATTGACACAGGCGGCCAAGCCCGCGACAGCGAGGACGGAGATCAGCTGAAACGGTCGCTTACCGCGCATGGGCGCCCCTCGCCTTCGTCCATTCGGAGTAACCGGGCGAAGCGTTCTGTCCAGTCAAACGAAAGGACCGCCAAGCGGCGATCCATTTGGTGGAGCTGCCGGGAATCGAACCCGGGTCCTACGGCATTCCCTCAAGACTTCTCCGTGCGCAGTTCGCTATGCCTCTACTCGGATCTCCTGGTCACGCGAACAAGCCAGGATGACGATCCCAGTCGCTGTTGGTGTCCCGATGAGCCCCGCGACCGAACTCATCGGTTGATCCCTCTAGCTGACGCCAGGCTCCGGGTCGAGGGCTTTCCCGGTCTGACGGACTAGCTGTCGCTTAGGCAGCGAGAGCGTAGTCGCGCTGATGTGAATCGGCGCTTAATTGGTTGCAACGACGCTTACGGTGGTCTCTTGCCTGCACCGGCACGCTTCCCTTGATTCGATGCGCGAAGTCGAAACCGTTCAGCCCCTCGCATCCCCGCCGATTTTCGGCAGGACAATCAATAGTACGCCGTGATCAACGCGCGGCAACGAACGTATCTTCCCGGTCCGCGCTGCGATCAGATCACGAAATTCAGGTGCTCGACGACCTGGGCGGCCACGTCCTCGTCACCGCCGAGGTCGACGGATTGCGCCCGGGCGCGGCACATGGGCCGGCCGCCGGCCAGCCGGGTGAACTGCAGGCCGTCCAGCCGGATCGCCACCGTCGGCTCCTGGCCGCCGAAGTCATCGACCAACCGGGCCCGCCCATCGACGCTGACGCGGATGTTGCGGGACAGCGGCCCGGTCAGCTCGAACAGGACCCGCGAGCCCTCGGGCGCCTTGGCCCGCTTGCCCACCACGTAGCCCATGGTGGCGGCGATCTCGTCCAGGGACAGTTCAGCCGCGGGACTGGCGAGCTGCTCATCGGACGACGGCCAGCGCAGCGCCTCGCGGATGTCCTGCTCGTGCATCCAGCAGTCGAACACCCGGACGCGCATGAATCGCCCGTAGCTCTCCGGGCCCACCGGCGTCACCGTCACGGCGTCCCAGTCCTCGGCGGACATGTCCGTCAGCGCCGCGCGCCGGTCGTCGGTGATGTCCTTGAACCGTTTGAGCACGTCGCCGCCGGGCTCCGCGCTCAGGTAGCGCACCCAGCACTCGTTCATCGCGCCGATGTCGTTGCGAACATGCTCGAGCGTCGAGACGTCGATGTCGGGTTGCGGCGCGGGGACGCCGGCGAGGAACGACTCGGTGCCGATCATGTGCGCCACCAACGCCTTGACGTCCCAACCGGGCAGCGGGCTGGCCGCCTCCCACTCCGCCTCCGGCAACCCGTCCAGCAGGGCGGTGATGTCGTCCCACACCGCGAACAGACCCGCGAGCACTTCGGACTTGTCGAGCTTGGTGACAGGGCGATCGGCCATGGTCGGATAGTAGGCCGATCATTTCCCGATCAAGAGCCCGATCCGAATAATGACCAGGGCGCCCACGGCCAGCAGTCCGCCGACGGCGATCATCGCCGGGGGTCCGGGGTAGACGGTGACCCACGCCCCCGCCGCGATGGCGACCAGCGCGTGGATGGCGCGGGCGGCGGAGAATCGCTGCTTGCGCAACACGGACAGCAGCACGCCGCGCGGAATCGCACGCACTAGCCACCACAGCACGGCGATCATGGCCGCGGTGAGCAACCCCACGGCCACTCGCGCCACCGCGGTCGGACGCCCGTCGTTGTAAGCCCCCGCGGTGATGGCGAGCAACACGCTCAGCACACCGGCCCCGACGGTGACGCCAGCGAGCACCTTTCGCAGCACCACCCCGATGTTTCGGCGAGCCAGGTCCGCCAGTTCCGGGTCGCTTCCCGCGGCCCCGAGAAACCCACGCAGGGCGCGACCAAACTTGTTCCCATCCAATCGGTGAATGGCCAGATCGTTGAGCGCCTCGGCGTTGCCGGGATCCAACTGCAACGCTTGCCGATAGGAGGCGACGGATTCGGAACGCCGCCCGAGCCGATGCAGGATCGCGCCCCGCAAGTTCAGCGCATCGACATCGTTGGGTTCGAGCTGCAGCGCCCTATCGATGACGTACAGGGCCGTCGCCATTTGTCGCGACCTCAGCAGCAGAGCCGCGTACAGGCGGTATTGGGCTGCCTGGTTCGGATGGGCGACCACCCCCCGCCACGCCATCCACATTGCGTCATAGTTGCGGCCGAGACCCTCGAGCGCCAACGCGTAGACCCGCATCGCGAATTCGTGTTGCGGCGCGACCGACAACGCTGCATATGCGCTGTTGGCTGCGGGCCCATGGTTTTTGAGTGCGTGATCGGCCGCGGCGTGCAGGGCCAGCAGGTCAGGGTCGTTGGGATTTTGCGACAACGCAGCGCGGGTGACATCTCGTGTCCGCTGGTAATTCCTGGTCGCGTAATACGCGCGGGCGACCTGCAGGGCGCTGTCGGCTCGAACGCCGGGGTCCGACGTCACCGGTGGTCACCGAAACTTCCTGCGGCGCAGGTACTTCGCCAACTCGTCGTACGTGCCGTCACCGTTGGCGAATTCGACGACATTGCGCGCCGTCTCGAACCAGGGGCCGGTGCTGGGCCGGATCTGAGCGAGCGCGTTGTCGATATCGGCCATCAGCACCGGCCGCACCTGGCCGCTGCGCATCGAATCCGCCATCGCAAGCTGCGTCGCGATCTCGCACACGTAGGCCAAGTCGGCGCCGGAGAAGCTTTCGGTGCGGTTGGCGATCGTCTTGAGGTCGATACCGGAGACCGGCCGGTCCTGCAGGTGCGATCGCACGATGCCCGCTCGGGCGCCGACGTCGGGCAGGCCGACGAAAATCATCCGGTCGAATCGGCCCGGCCGCCTCAGCGCCGGGTCGACATCCCAGGGCGCGTTGGTGGCGCCCAGCACGTACACACCGTCGTTGATCGACCCCGCCGAATCCATCTCCTCCAGCAGCGTGTTCACCACCGGCCGCATCCCCGAGCTGCCGCTCAGGGCCGAGCGCCGATGACCCAACGCGTCCACCTCGTCGAAGAACAGCACGCAGGGCGCGTTGCGCCGGGCGGTGTCGAAGACGGCGCGGATGCTGCGCTCGCTGTTACCGAACCACTGGTGCAGAACGTCGGCGATGCCAACTTGATAGAAGTTCGCACCCAGCTCGCCCGAAATGGCTTTGGCAATGAACGTCTTGCCGCAGCCCGGTGGGCCGTACAGCAGCAGCCCGCCGCGCGCGGTCACCTTGTACGCCTTCATCAGCTCGGGATTCTTGATCGGGCCGAGCAGCGAAAGGTCCAGCTGCCGTTTGACGTCCTCCATGCCGGCGACGTCGTCGAGCCGGACGCGGACGCGCTGCACGACGTCGAAGTCGTCCTCGTTGACGGCGTCCGGGGGGCGCTCGACGAACGCGGGCTCGATGATGTCGGCGACCTCGCGTTCGGCGCTCGACCAGTCGAACCCCTCCTGGCCGGCGGGTGGCTCTCCCGGCGACGGCGGACCCTCGGACGATGCCCCCAGCGCCGCGGTGCACCGCTGCAGCAGGCTCAGTGCCTGGGCGTTGCCCGGTTGCTGGGTCAGCGCCGTACTGCAGTGACTCAGCGCCTCGGCGTACCGCCCCTTGTCCGCGAGCAAATTGGCGAGATGCAGCCTCAGCTCGATCACGTCGGGGCTGCGTTCCACCGCGCCCGACAACTCCCGGATGACCGGGTCCTCGGTATCGGATGCCCCCACCGTCATCTCCCCGCGTATGAGTGCTGGCAGCCCAATACTAAGGGGGCAGCGCCGTCAGCTGGCGGCGATCATGGCCACGGAGCCCATGGCCATCACCATGCCGAACCCCTGCCACCGCGTGAGCCGCTCGCGCAGCACGACCATCGCCAGCACGACCGTGGCCGCCGGGTAGAGGGAGATCAGGATGCTGGCCAGCGAGAGCAACCAGGTGTGCAACGCCAGCAGCATGGTCACGTTGGCGCAGATGTCCAGCACGGCCACGGCCAACGCCAGCTTCAACGGCTTCCCGCGCGGCGCCCGCAGGTTGTCACTGGCCGCGGCCATCACGAAGATCACCACGGTGGCCGCGAGCCGGGCGAAGACCAGCGGCCACAGTTTGCACGCGTGGGGCGCCTGGTGCAGAAAGACCAGGTTCAGTCCCATCGCCGAACCGGCCAGCAGCGTGAGCCACGCCACCTTCGGGGTGAATCGATACGGGGTGACGCCCTGTGCGGTCGCTTCCCGGCTCACCAGCATGACCGCGACCAACGCCAGCACGAAGCCCACCGAAGCGCCTGGCCCCGGCCGCTCCCCCAGCGCCACTCCGACCGCGACCGGGACGGCCGCGTTCAGCACCGCCGCCAGCGGCGAGACGACAGAGATCGGCCCGGCGCCCAGCGCGGCAAAGAAGGCCCACATGCCGACCGCCATTCCGACGCCGTAGAGGCAACCCCAGAAAACGGCGCCCCACGAGATCGGCCCGCCCACCGCCAGGGCCAGCGCGCCCAGCAAGAACGTCTCGATCGGATAGACCACCAGCATCACGCGCAGCGCGGCGACCCGGCGAGCGGCTACACCGCCCACGAAATCGCTGACGCCGTAAGTAACGGCCGACAGCTGCGCGTAAGCGGCCCCGATCAGCTCATGCCCTTGGCTCGGCGACCCAATTCACGGACCACTTCGCGCTGGGCATCGCGGCGGGCCATGTCCTGACGTTTGTCGTGCGCTCGCTTGCCGCGCGCTAACGCGAGCTCGACCTTGACCTTTCCTTCGGAGAAATACAGAGACATCGGCACGAGGGCGAGGTTACCATCTCGTATCTTTCCGACCAGACGGTCGATTTGTTGCCTATGTAACAACAACTTTCGGTTTCGACGTGGCTCATGGTTGGTCCAGCTACCGTGCTGATACTCGGGAATGTACAAGTTGCGCAACCACACTTCGCCGTCGTCGACGGTTGCGAACGCGTCGGCCAGGGACGCGTGTCCCTCGCGCAGACTCTTCACCTCGGTGCCCTGTAAAGACACTCCGGCCTCGAACTCCTCGAGGATCGAATAGTTGTGCCGCGCTTTGCGATTGGTGGCGATGATCTGTTTGCTGCCACGCTTGCCGCCCGCCGCCCTGGCCCGGCCGGGATCTTTCGCCACAGCTACCGCCGGATGTAGAGGCGCAACGTCGCGTAGGAGGTCAGCCCGGCGATCGACACGCCGAGCAGGAACAGCCACGGCGAGATGTAGAGGATGTCGGCGTAGTCGACCTTGGCGATCAAATGCGCTTGGTAGAACTGGCTCAGCGCGTTGTCCAGGAACCACGCTCGCACCAGAACCAGGCCGACGATCGCGATGGCGACACCGATGGCCGCGGCCAGCATCGCCTCCACCAGGAACGGCAGCTGGGTGTACCAGCGGCTGGCCCCGACCAACCGCATGATCTGGATCTCCGTGCGCCGCGTGTGCGCGGCGACCTGGACCATGTTGGCAATCAGCAGGATCGCCCCGATGGCCTGCACCAGGGCGACGGCGAACGCGGCGTCGCGCAAACCGTCCAGGACGGCGAATAGCCTATCTATCAAATCTTTTTCGTTGAGGATGCTGCGCACGCCGGGCTGGCCCTGCATCGCGGCGTCGAACTCCGCGTGCTGTTCGGGGTTGTTCAGCTTGACGATGAACGACGCGGGAAACGACTCCTTGCCCGCCACGTCCTTGAACTCCGGGAACTTCTTGATCGCGTCGTTGTAGGCGTCCTGCCGGTTGACGAAACGCACCGATTTGACGTCTTGGCGCGCATCGATCTTGTCCCGCAGCGCTTTACACGGGCCGGACCCGCATGTCGCGTCGTTGGCGGAGATGTCGTCGGTGAGGAACACCTGCGTCTCCACGCGGTCGAGATAGATCTCCCGCGAGTTGTCGGCCAACCGCACCACCAGCAGACCGCCACCGAACAGGCCGATCGAGATGGCCGTGGTGAGGATCATCGCCGCCGTCATCGTGACGTTGCGACGGAGCCCGGTCAGGACCTCGTTGAACAGGAAGCCAAAGCGCACTTAGCGGTCCATCCCATAGATGCCGCGCTGCTCGTCGCGAACCAGCCGCCCCAGAGACAACTCCACGACGCGCTGACGCATCGAGTCGACGATGTGGTGGTCGTGCGTCGCCATCAACACCGTCGTCCCCGTGCGGTTGATCCGCTCCAACAAATCCATGATGTCCTTACTGGTGTCTGGGTCGAGATTGCCAGTCGGCTCGTCGGCCAGCAGAACCAGGGGCCGGTTGACGTACGCGCGCGCGATCGCCACGCGTTGCTGCTCGCCGCCGGACAACTCGTGGGGCAGCCGGTTCGCTTTGCCGGACAGGCCGACCGTTTCGAGCACCTCGGGCACCACCCGGTTGATGGCGTCGGCCCGCCGGCCGATCACCTCCAGCGCGAAGGCGACGTTCTCGTAGACGGTCTTCTGCTGCAGCAGGCGGAAGTCCTGGAACACGGTTCCGATCACCTGGCGCAGCTTCGGAATGTGACGACCGCGCAGCTTGTTGACGTGGAACTTCGACACCCGGATGTCGCCGGAGGTGGGGTTCTCCTCGCCGAGCAGCAGCCGCATGAACGTCGACTTACCGGAACCCGACGGGCCGATCAGGAAGACGAACTCACCCTTGTCGATTTTGACGTTCACGTCCTCTAACGCCGGACGGGCCGACGCTTTGTACTTCTTGCTGACATGGTCAAGGGTGATCATCACGGCACGCCAGTGTAGCCGTGAATTTCGCTGGCAAGCCAAGTCAACTGGCCGGCGGTGGCGAAGTGGGCGCCGGGCCGGGCCCCGGCTGCGGTAGCTGAGGCGGCGATGCGGGGCTGCTGGTGCTGGGCGGGCAGAAGGGCGGCGGCAGCAGGCACGGCAGCTGCGGCAGCGCCGGTGGCGGCGTGGTGGTGGTCGTCGTCACGGGCGGCGGTGGCGGCGGCGGCGTGCTCGTCGGGGTCGGCGTGTAGGTGACGGTCGGCGGCGGCTGCTGCACGCGACTGCGCGGCACCCAGGTGTAGTTCGGGTCGGGGACGAAACCGGGCGGCACCACCTGCTGCGCGGGTGGCTTGGGCGCCGGTTCCGGGCGGTAGGTGTCGTAGACCCACCACGCGGCGAAGAAGGCGATGATCAGCACGAGGGTCGAGGTGCGGAGCCGCCCGCCGAACATGTATTTCGGCCAGCGATGATCCGCGTCCGAGTCTTCGCTGCGCTTCTCGAAGATGCTCAGGGTGAATTTCAACGCTTCTGCACCGCACCTTCGACGTCGTCGTCGATTCGCTCCTCGGCCGCCTGGGCCACCGGGACGGACGGGTCTTCCACCAGCCCGACCTTCGCGTCCGCCGCGGTCATGATGCCGACGCGGGCCAGCGCCCGTATGACCAGGACACGCAGCTGTCGGCCGGCCTCGAACTGCTTGCCGGGCAGCGTGCGGGCCACCAGACGCAGGGTGACGGTGTCGACTTCGATGCTCTCCACACCCATGACGGTGGGCGCGTCCAACAGCAACTCGCCCAGTAGCGGGTTTTCCATCGCGCGGTCGCATTCCTGGTGCAAGACCTCGTTGACCCGGTTCAGGTCGGCGCTGGTGGACACCGGGATGTCCACCACCGCGCGCGCCCAGTCCTTGGACAGGTTGACCACCTTGACGATCTGTCCGTTGGGGATGGTCAACACCTCGCCGTCCGCTGAGCGCAGGCGGGTCACCCGAAGCGTCACGTTCTCGACGGTGCCGCTGGCCTCCGTCGAGGAAACGACGGTGAGGGTGACCAGGTCCCCGAAGCCGTACTGGCGCTCCGCCAAGATGAAGAAGCCGGACAACAGGTCCCTGACGAGCTGCTGCGCCCCGAAACCCAGGGCGGCGCCGACCACGGTGGCCGGCGCGACCAGTCCCCCCACGGAGAACTGCAGCACGTCGGCGATCTGCATGATCACCCAGATGCTGATCAGGACCACCGACACCCAGGAGATCACCGAGGCCATCGCCTGGCGGTGCTTGGTCGCCTCCGAGCGCACCAGCGCGTCGCTTTCGGCGAAACCCAGGTTGAGCTGACGGGTGATCTGCTGCGCCACCCAGTTGACGAACCGGGCCGCCAGCACCGCCACGATCAGCACCATCACGATCCTCAGACCGCGGCTGATGATCCACTGCCCGATGTCGCCGCGCCAAAATTCGTGCCAGCCCAGCGCCCTTGTCAGGGCGGTCGAGGCAAGAAGAGTTGTGTTAGTCGTCATCTTTTCGGTTGCGCCACCGGATTCCCGCTTCCAGGAACCCGTCGATGTCTCCGTCCAGGACGGCCGCCGGATTGCCGACCTCGTACTCGGTCCGCAGATCCTTGACCATCTGATAGGGATGCAGAACGTAGGAGCGCATCTGATTGCCCCACGAACTGCCGCCTTCACCTTTCAACGCGTCGAGTTCTGCGCGTTCTTCGGAACGCTTGCGCTCCAACAACTTTGCCTGAAGCACTCGCATCGCCGAGACCTTGTTCTGCAATTGCGATTTTTCGTTCTGGCAAGTCACGACGATACCCGTTGGGATGTGGGTTAGACGAACGGCCGAGTCGGTGGTGTTCACGGATTGGCCGCCGGGCCCGCTGGAGCGGTAAACATCAACGCGCACATCGCCTTCCGGGATGTCGATGTGATCGGTGGTGTCCACCACGGGAAGCACCTCGACCTCCGCGAACGACGTCTGGCGTCGATTCTGGTTGTCAAAGGGGCTGATCCTGACCAATCGATGGGTACCCTGCTCGACCGACAACGTGCCGTAGGCGAACGGGGCGTGCACGGCGAACGTCGCGCTCTTGATGCCCGCCTCCTCGGCGTAGGACGTGTCGAACACTTCGACGGGGTACTTGTGCTGCTCGGCCCACCGGATGTACATCCGCATCAGCATCTCGGCCCAGTCGGCCGCGTCCACCCCGCCGGCGCCCGACCGGATGGTGACCAGCGCCTCCCGCTCGTCGTACTCCCCCGAGAGCAGCGTGCGCACCTCGGTGGCTTCTATATCGGCCCTCAGCGCCTTCAGCTCGGCGTCCGCCTCGGCGAGCGCTTCTGTTTTGCTGGCGGCGCCCTCCGCTTCTTCGGCCGCCAGCTCGTAGAGCACCGGCAGATCATCGAGCCGTTGCCTCAGCTCTTCGATGCGACGCAGTTCCCCCTGGGCGTGGGACAACTGGCTGGTCACCCGCTGCGCGTTGGCCTGGTCATCCCACAATTGGGGATCGGACGCCTCGTGTTCGAGCTTCTCGATCCGGCTGCGCAGACCGTCCACATCGAGCACCCGCTCCACCGTGGTCAGGGTGGAGTCAAGGGCGGCGATGTCGGCTTGACGGTCGGGTTCCACAGCGGACAACGTTACCGGGACGCTCCGAGCGCCCCGGCTCCCGGCGAGTGCCCGGGCCACGACCAGCGGTCATGCGTTTAGCATCGAGTCACGGTCATGTGCACCCCGCGCCGCGCGCCGCCAGCCCCCCGCGCGCTAACCGGGCACGAATAGAAGGTCGAGTATGCGTCCATACCACGTTGCCATCGTCGGCTCCGGACCGTCCGGGTTCTTCGCCGCGTCCTCCCTGCTCAAAGCGGCGGACGCGGCCGAAGACATCGAGGTGGCCGTCGACATGCTGGAGATGCTGCCGACCCCGTGGGGGCTGGTGCGCTCGGGCGTCGCGCCCGACCACCCGAAGATCAAGTCGATCAGCAGGCAGTTCGAAAAGACCGCCGAAGATCCCCGCTTCAGATTTTTCGGCAATGTGGTGGTCGGCGAGCACGTGCAGCCCGACGAACTGTCCGAACGCTACGACGCGGTGATCTACGCCATCGGCGCGCAATCCGACCGGTCGTTGAAGATTCCCGGCGAGGACCTGCCCGGCAGCATGGCCGCGGTGGAATTCGTCGGCTGGTACAACGCGCACCCACACTTCCAAGAACCCGGCCCCGACCTGTCGGGCGCCCGGGCCGTGGTCGTCGGCAACGGCAACGTCGCCCTCGACGTCGCCCGCATCCTGGTGACCGATCCCGACGTGCTCGCACGCACCGACATCGCCGACCACGCCCTGGAGTCGCTGCGGCCGTGTGGCGTGGAGGAAGTGGTGATCATCGGGCGGCGCGGGCCGCTGCAGACCGCGTTCACCACGCTGGAGTTGCGCGAGCTGGCCGATCTGGAAGGCGTCGACGTGATCGTCGATCCGGCGCAGCTCGAGGGCATCACCGCCGACGACGAGGCCGCCGCGGACAAGACGACGAAGCTGAACATCAAGGCGTTGCGCGACTACGCCACGCGGGCGCCACGGCCCGGCCATCGCCGGATCGTGTTCCGGTTCATGACTTCGCCGATCGAGATCAAGGGCGACGGCAAGGTGGAGAGCATCGTGCTCGGGCGCAACGAATTGGTCAACGACGACAGCGGCCGGGTATCCGCCAAGGACACCGGCGAGCGCGAGGAGCTGCCGGTTCAACTGGTGGTGCGGTCGGTCGGGTACCGAGGTATGCCCACCCCCGGTCTGCCGTTCGACGAGAAGACCGCGACCATCCCCAACGCCGCGGGCCGGGTGGAGGGCAGCCGCAACGAATACGTCGCCGGATGGATCAAGCGCGGGCCGACCGGTGTCATCGGCACCAATAAGAAGGACTCCCAGGACACCGTCGACACGCTGATCGCCGATCTGGACCGCGCGAAGGAATCCGGTCTGCCGGACTTCCCCGACGACCACGCCGACCAGCTGGCCGACTGGCTGGCCTCACGCCAGCCCAAACTGGTCACCTCCGCGCACTGGGAGGTCATCGACCGTCATGAGCGCGCCGCCGGGGAGCCGCACGGGCGCCCGCGCGTCAAGCTGCCCAACCTGGCCGAGCTGCTGCGGATCAGCCACGGCTGATCACCGGGCGACGGTTGCCGGCGGCCCGTCGTCCAGCGCCCGTCCATGAAAACGACGCAAGAGCGCCACCACGTCGGCGCGGTCGATCAGATCCGCCGTCACAGGTTGCTGCACCGTATCGCCAGCACCGAATGCCCCACGTTGCAGACGTCGGCGGCGGTGTGGGAGTCGGTGACCAGCAACTGGCCCGCTTCGGGGTTGGCGTGCAGGTACTGCTCCACACTGCCGCGCACGATCGCGGATTCCGCCCGGACGTCGGGATACAGTCGCGTCCACCGCGCGAGCCGCCGGCTCAATCGTGCTTGGGCCGAACGCATTCCGTCGCCGGCGTCGTGCGAGTCCTCGCCGTATACCCAGAGCGCGTGCAGCGTGGCTCGGCGCAGCCTCGCCTCCTCGAAAGCGTGCCGCAGCACCATGCCGTTGTCGACTTCGGCGAGGACGCTCCCGACCTTCGGCGCCGCCGAGCGGCGGGCCGGCTGATGGATGACGGCCACCGGGCACCGGGCCGAGCCGGCCAGGGCGCTCGCGACGGACGTTCCGCCGTGGCGGGCGTGGTTGAGCCCGATCGAACCGATGCAGATCATGGCCGCCGACCTCGCCTCCTCCATCAACTTGGTGAGTGGCCTGCCATAAAGGATGTCGGCTTCGATCTTCACCTGCGTGCCGGTGGCCTCCACTGCCCGGTGGGCGTCGGCCAGCGCCGTGCGTGCGGCGGCGAGGCGCGCCTCGCTGGCGGCCGCGGTCGGCGCGTCCCGTGGATCGACGACGTAAACCAATCGCATCGGGATGTCCCGGCTGACTGCCTCGTCGATCGCCCACAGGGCCGCCTGCACCGCCCCACTCGATCCGTCCACACCCACGACGATCGCCGGAGCGGGATAGCTGGTGCTCATCGAGGGCTCCTTCGCTCAGCTGTGGGCGGGCACTTTCCGGTCGCTCGGTGACGACGCTATGACCGGGAACCCCTCTCCCACAGAGGCATTGGTCCCCGAATATGTGCCATTCGGCCCCTGGGTACCGGCGGCGGCGGACCGCAGGCCACGCCAGTTATCAAACGGTTCAGCGGCTTTCGCTATTTGTCAGGCGTTTGATAAGACTGGGACTGGTTAACGTAAGGTAAACGCTCGGCAAACGGAGTCTGAATTAAGGGTGGCCGGCGCCGCGAAATCAGCAAAACCCCGCACGTGTGGTCCGCACCTGCGACCTTTGAAGTGCCCGAACATCGAAGGTTTCTCGCGATGCCCTGTGCGCACGGTCCGCCAACTCGATAACCGCCACGCTGCCCGGTAGCCAGCCGTGGAGCGATTCCGCCCGGGCCGCCTCTCGTCCGTTCGCCGGGGAGGGCTTCGCCTGCCCGCCGACCGGCACGAGCGGCCAAAGACCGTCGCTAATCATTCTTGCCCACAACGCACTTGAGGGATGGACACTATGGATTGGGCTTTTCTTCCGCCAGAGGTCAACTCTGCCCGGATGTACACCGGCCCGGGGCCGGGATCGCTGTTGGCCGCCGCGGGAAGTTGGGATGCGCTGTCGGCCGAACTGACCTCCACCGCCGCGTCTTACGAGGCGGTGCTGCCGAGTCTCGGCCTGCAATGGCGGGGCTCCGCTGCCGACGCGATGGCGTTCGCGGCCGCCCGCTACCTGGCGTGGTTGCAGGCGACCGCCGAGCAGACACAACAGACAGCCATGCAGGCGCGAACCGCGGCGGCGGCTTACGAGCAGGCGTACACGATGACGGTGCCGCCGCCGGTGATCGCGGCCAACCGCACCCTGCTGGCATCGCTGGTGGCGACCAACATCGTGGGCCAGAACACCGCGGCCATCGCGGCCGTCGAGGCGCAATACGCCGATTTCTGGGCCCAGGACACCGCAGCCATGACCGGCTACGCCGCGTCCTCTTCGGCGGCGATGCAGCTGCCGAAGTTCGCCAGCGCGAACAAATCCACCGCGGAGTCCGGGGTCAGCGCCCAGCATGCCGCCGTGACCGCGGCCGGCATGAAGGCCGCCGCGTCCAATGCCGTCAAGCAGTCGCTCTCACCGCAATCGGCGCAGACGTTGCTGAGTCCGAATCCGGCGGCCGCACCCATTCAGCAAGCGGCCGCGAACAACAACGGCGCCTTCCGGCTCCTCGACGCGATTCAGGGAACGGGCGTCGGCTTCAGTGCTCCCTACAACATGGAGCAATTCGTATCCGGAATCATTGGCGCCGAGAACAATCTGGGCATCCTGGCCAAGCCGGGGGCGGCCGCGGCCAATCTCGCACCCGCGGTCGCGGCGCCCGCACTTCGCGGCGCGGCCGCGGGCTTGGGCGGGGGCTTGGGCAACGTCACCGCAACGCTGTCGCACGCCGGGTCGATCGGGCCGATGTCCGTGCCGGCCAGCTGGTCCGCGCCCACGAGCACCCATATCTCGCCGTTATCACCCGCCGGGTTCACCACGCTGCCGGGCACCGAGGAGCCGGTGTCGTCCGGATACCCCGGCTATCCGGGCATGCCGGGCGCCGGCAACTCGCGAGCCGTCGGCGTGGGTGCGCCGCCCCGCTACGGGATACGGCTCAACGTGATACCGCGGCCGCCGGCCGCCGGGTGACATGCGGTCGATCCGCCAACGGCCGGCCAGGGAACGAACCGCCCGACGCATGCGGCTTCGTGGTGCGCGCTCATAGGGCTGTAGGACAATGGATTTCGGCATTCTCCCACCAGAGGTGAACTCCGGCCGGATGTACGCCGGCCCCGGTTCCGGCCCGCTGCTGGCCGCCGCGGGAGGGTGGGACTCGCTGTCGGCGGAGTTGACCGTCACGGCCGCGGTGTACGAATCGGTGCTGTCGGGGCTGACGGGGTTGCATTGGCACGGACCGGCATCCCGGGCGATGGCAGCCGGCGCAGCGCCCTACGTGGCGTGGCTGCATACCACCGCCGAGCGTGCACGGCAGGCCGCGATGCGGGCCCGGGCCGCGGCGGCGGCTTACGAACTCGCCCATGCCATGACGGTGCCCCCGCCCGCGATCGCCGCCAACCGCAGCCGATTGGCGCAGTTGATCGCGACGAACTTCTTCGGCCAGAACACCGCCGCGATCGCGGCCACCGAAACCGAGTACGCCGAGTATTGGGCCCAGGACGCGTCCGCGATGTACGCCTATTCGGCGGGTTCGGCTGCCGCGGCGCAGCTTTCGCCGTTCCTCTCCCCGCGGGCGGCCACCGATGCGGCCGGGATCGCGGACCAGCAGCAGGCCGTCGCACACGCCAGCACGAACTCGGGGTCTCAGGCGGTGGCCTCCGCGGCGCCGGGCTCGACCTCGGGACTCTTCCGAATCCTCGACAGCATCCAGGCTGTCCAGACCACGTTCAACGCCCTTTTCAACGCCGAGGGGTTTCCCGCCGGAATCATCCAGGCGGACAAGAACTTGGGAATCCTGCCGAACCTCGCGGCCGTCCCGGCCGCGGCGCCCACGCAGCCCGCGCTCGGGGGGCCGGGATCGGGTGTGGGGAACGTCCATGCCGTGTTGGCCCGCGCCGGGCGGATCGGGGCGATGTCGGTGCCCGCCGGCTGGACGGCCGCGACGGGCAGCCCCGTCGGGGGACTTCCGGGCGGCGGGCCATCCGCGCTGCCGACGACCGAGGCGCTGGCCCGAACCGGATCCGGCACGCCCGGGGTGCCCGGAATTCCAGGGGGCAGAGTCTCGCGGGCCGCGCTGGTCGTACCGCGTTATGGCGTCCGCATCTCGGTGATGGCCCGCCCGCCGGCGGCCGGCTGATGGATCGCTAGACCGGGGGCGGCTCGGACGGCGCGAACTTCCAGTTGTCCGGATTCTTCGGCGAATACACCACCGGAAACAACTGGCCCATGGTCGGCCACTGCTCGACGTCGACGGCCATGCGCTGATACACCGCGTGCTCGCTGACCGTCGGCCCGTTGATGACCCCGGCGATGGTGACGAATTGCTCGCCGGTCGCGTCCGGCCGCGGGCTCACCCCGGTCACCAGCAGCGTGCCGTTCAAGAGGTCTCCACGTGGGCCGCGGGGGAGGAACCGCTGAGCAAGTGCGACCGCCAAGACGCCCAGCAGCAGGATCAGGACTCCGAATTCCCACACCCCGCCATCGTAGGGCCGTGATAGGACTGCGTCATGAGCCGGGACGATCTGACGCTGGCGCTCGCGCTGGCCGACCGCGCGGACGCGCTGACTTCCGCCCGCTTCGGCGCGCTGGACCTGCGCGTCGACACCAAGCCCGACCTGACCCCGGTTACCGACGCCGACCGCTCGGTGGAAACCGAACTCCGCGAGACGCTAGGGAGCGAACGGCCACAGGACAGCATTCTCGGCGAGGAGTTCGGCGGCACCGCCGTTTTCACCGGGCGGCAGTGGATCATCGATCCCATCGACGGCACCAAGAACTTCGTGCGCGGCGTGCCGGTGTGGGCCAGTTTGATCGCATTGCTCGAAGACGGTGTGCCGACGGTCGGCGTCGTGAGCGCGCCGGCGCTGCAACGCCGGTGGTGGGCGGCTCGCGGCCTCGGCGCGTTCGTCACGGTCGACGGCGCGCCCCCGCGGCCGCTATCGGTTTCCGCTGTGGCGCAACTCGACTCGGCCAGCCTGTCGTTCTCCAGCCTGTCCGGCTGGGCCGAGCGCGGTCTGCGGGACCGCTTCATCGGGCTCACCGACGCGGTCTGGCGGGTGCGCGCGTTCGGCGACTTCCTGTCCTATTGCCTGGTGGCCGAGGGGGCCGTCGACATCGCCGCCGAACCCGAGGTGTCGGTGTGGGACCTCGCTGCCCTCGACGTCCTCGTGCGCGAAGCGGGCGGAACGATGACCGGACTCGACGGCGTCGCGGGTCCGCACCGCGGCAGCGCCGTGGCGACCAACGGGCCGCTGCACGAACTCGTGCTTCGCGCCCTCGACGCCGGCGGTCTGTGAATTAGTTAACAAGTGTTCTCTGTGATCTTACTCCGGAGTAAGATAGCCTTGTTCGCACTGCCCCGACTAACCACAGGCTGCCGACATGACCGACACAGGTTCCGGTTCCACAAAGACTTCCAAGTCCGCCCGCTCCGGTCGCAAGCGGAAAGACCAGCAGAGCGCGGTAGGGCTGCAACACCACAAGCGCACGGGCGTCGACATCGCCATCGCGCTGCTCACCCCGCTCATGGGCCAGGAATTCCTGGACAAATACCGTCTGCGCGATCCGGTCAACCGGGGCCTGCAGTACGGCACGAAGACCGTCTTCTCCACCGCGGCGGCCGCCTCCCGGCAGTTCAGGCGGGTGCAGAATCTGCGCGGCGGGCCGACCCGGCTCAAGTCGAGCGGCAAGGACTACTTCGACCTGACGCCCGACGACGAACAGCAGATGATCGTCGAGACGCTTACCGAATTCGCCGACGAGGTGTTGCGGCCCGCGGCGCCCGGCGCCGACGAGGCGGCGACCTACCCGGCCGACCTGATCGCCAAGGCCGCCGAGCTGGGCATCACCGCGATCAACATCCCCGAGGACTTCGAGGGCATCGCCGCCCACCGGTCAAGCGTGACCAACGTGCTGGTGGCCGAGGCGCTCGCCTACGGCGACATGGGTCTCGCGCTGCCGATTCTGGCCCCGGGCGGTGTGGCCGCGGCGCTCACGCACTGGGGCAGCGCGGACCAGCAGGCCACGTATCTGCACGAGTTCGCGGGCGAGAACGTTCCGCAGGCCTGCGTCGCCATCGC
>NZ_LZJB01000330.1:0-1202 GCF_001666895.1 Mycobacterium sp. E3298 | reverse complement strand
GACCGCGATGGTCTGCTAACTGCGGTGATCGAAGATGCCGTTGACCGTCTCGTCGCCTCGCTGGAGGTGTTGGCCGGGGTGGAACGAGCGCTGGCGCAGCGTCGCGAGCCGCCGGACTCGCTCGCCGAAGCCGACGCGCTCCTCGCGTCGGCTCAGGCGCAGACGCTGGCCGGGATGCTGACCCTTGCGGGTGTGGCCGGTGAGTCGATGGTGCGCGACGTGGGCTGGTCGATGATGGACATCGGCAAGCGCATCGAACGCGGCCTGTGGCTGACCGCGCTGCTGCGGGCGACGCTGACCGCCGTCCGCGGCGCCATCGCCGAGCAGACGATCATCGAGGCGACGCTGGTGGCGTGCGAGTCCTCGGTGATCTACCGACGCCGCACCGTGGGCAAGGTGAGCGTCGCCGCAGTGGCCGAGCTGATGCTGTTCGACGCGCAGAACCCGCGCTCGTTGCTGTACCAGGTCGAGCGGCTGCGGGCCAACCTCAAAGACCTGCCGGGTGCATCGGGATCGTCGCGGCCGGAGCGGCTGGTGGACGAGATCGGCACCCTGTTGCGCCGCTCGCATCCCGCCGAGCTGGAAGAGGTCGGCGAGGACGGGCTGCGCACGGAGCTGGCCGAGCTACTCGATTCGGTGCACACGCAGTTGCGCGAGCTGGCCGAGGTCATCACCACCACGCAGCTGGCGCTGCCCGCCGTGCAGCCGCTGTGGGGCCCCGACGTACGCCGGGTGATGCCAGCCTAAGGCGACGCGGTTCATTGCGTCACACGGGTTCGTCGTCAGATCCGCGCTCAGCGATGCGCATCGATTAGATCGGCAACCGCCTTTTGGGCATCCGTTGGGCGTAGCGGAGGCGTGGCGAACATCTCGGCAATCATCATCGCCACCGGTGTTGTCCACAGCAGAAGGCCCAACGCAACGGCATGTTCACGGTTGGCCCCGGTATTCAAACGTGTGATCAATGCCGCTAGGGCCGCGCCGAGACGCTTCAAGTGGTGCTCATCAAGGCCGTCACGCAAGTCCTTGGTTGCGATGAGAATCTCCAACCCCGCCATGGCCTTTGGATTGGCGAAGGCGTCCCATGCTGCCCGCACCAGGTCTTGGGTGTCCATGACCTGCTCACCGGCCAACACCTCCAGCGAGGCGACGAGACGGTCAACGGCATCTTCGATCACCGCAGTTAGCAGACCATCGCGGTC
>NZ_LZJB01000329.1:0-1397 GCF_001666895.1 Mycobacterium sp. E3298 | reverse complement strand
GGTAGCGTCAAGAAGTTTGTGTAAGTAAGGTATCACATCATTGTGCGCATATGTTGTCGTGAAACTGGGGAGCACAGCTCAAGCGAAGGCGCGGGAGTGCTACTGCACTTTACGTTGTTCCCCGGCAGCGTATCGTTCCTCAAACATCTCAGCGAGTTTTTTCTTGACCTCAGGATCGCCAAAGCCACGAATGGCGCGGTTCTCAAAGCGTTCGTTGTAGTCAATCGCTTCGAGATAAACAATCTTTTCGGCGGCGTCCATATTGGTCAGACTGTTCATCGGTTTAAGACGCTTTCGGATTTCTTTGTTCATCCGCTCAATCGGATTGGAGGTGTAGATGGCATCCTTGATTAAAAGCGGATACTTGTAAAAGGTAAGCAGCGTCGGCAACTGCTCCTTCCAGGAATTCATCTCTTTGGGATAGAGCTTCCCCCATTTGGCGGTCACGGTGTCGAAGGCGGCGAGCGCCAAATCGTGGTCCGCTGCCGTGTAGACGGTTTTGAGATCGGCAACCAGATCTGCTCGGTGTTGGACACGGATCTTAGGAAAGGTCGCTCTCACCTTGTGCACGACACAGTGCTGCACATCGGCTTTCGGATATGTCTCGCGGAAGGCCTCTTCAAGCCCCGACAGGCCGTCAAATACGCCGAGCAGGACCTCGGTAGCGCCTCGGTTGTAGAGATCCTTGAGGACCTCGCGCCAGCCGTTTGAGCTCTCCTGTCCGCCGATGTAGAATCCGAGGATCTGGCGGCAGCCCTCTTCGTCAATGCCCATGGCGAAGTAGATGACCTCGCCGCTGACGGTACTGCGCTTAAGCTTGACGTAGAGACCGTCCAGGTAGATGACGGCATAACGCTTTTGCAAAGGACGCTGCTGCCACGCCTGGATGTCCTCGAGCACGGTCGCGGTAATGTTGCTCACGGTAGTGGGCGAGTAGTGGCTGCCGAACATGCCCTCAATAAAGCGTGCCACGTCCCGGGTTCCCATGCCGCCTTTGTACATCTGGATCACAGCCTCCTCCAGCCACCCGTCTCTTCGCTGGTACGGCTCGAATACGTGCGTCTGGAACTGGCCATTGCGATCCCGTGGGACTTCGAGGTCTTCGATGTGTCCGTACTTGGTGTGAAGACTGCGCCTGTAGTAGCCGTTACGGCTATTGCGCTGGCCTTCCTGCTCGTCTTCCATGAAGTGCTTAATTTCTGCCTTCATGATCGATTCCAGATTGGCTTTTACAAATTGAGTGACAACATTTTCAAATAGATCAGACAGCAGGTTTTCGGGTATAGTAGTCATCGAGTAGGGTTCCTCCTTGGTGATGTCGCAGTCCCGAGGATACCCTACTTTTTTGTTGCCTGGCTAGGCTCCAAAACATGGTACACAAAATACTTTACGTCATC
>NZ_LZJB01000328.1:0-526 GCF_001666895.1 Mycobacterium sp. E3298 | reverse complement strand
AAGTAGTTGTAGAGGCTGGCGCTGGTGACATCCGCGGTGCGGGCAATCTCGCGAATCGTGGCTCGCGAGTAGCCCACCGTCGCCACACAGCGCATGGTGGCCACGATGATCCGCTGGCGGGTCTCCTCACCGCTGGCGCCGACGGGGCGTCCCCGCTGCGCCCGCGTCACCGTGTTCTCCGCACTCGCGCGTCCCGTCCGCAGGCTCTCGGCGCCTGACAGTGTCGAATATAATCGAGTGATCGATTTATTCGGGGTTCGTGCGGAGGTGCGCGGTGCGTGAGGGACGGGACGGCGGCGCGTGCCGTCCCGCATGAGCGCCCGGCCCTCGCGATTGGGGCGCCCGGTGGGCGCCGACGGCGAACAGACCCGCACGCGCATCATCACCGCGGCGATGCGCACTGTGGCCGAGATGGGCTACTCCCGCACCACGATTCGCGAGATTGCCCGCACCGCGGATGTCACCAGCGCCAGCCTCTACAACTACTTTCCGAACAAGGCGGAGCTGATCAAGGCGGCGATCGCGG
>NZ_LZJB01000327.1:0-3057 GCF_001666895.1 Mycobacterium sp. E3298 | reverse complement strand
GCCGGCCAGCCCGTGCCGGGGTATACCGAACTGGGTGCCGACGGATCGACGTCGTGCGGATGCTGGATCTATTCGGGCGTGTACGCCGAGGGGGTCAACCAGGCCGCCCGCCGAGCGCCGCTGGGTGGTCCGAGCCCGAGCCAGTCGGAGTGGGGGTGGGCCTGGCCGGCCGACCGCCGCATCCTCTACAACCGGGCCTCGGCCGACCCCGACGGTAAACCGTGGAGCGAGCGCAAGCGCTACATCTGGTGGGACCAGGAAAAGCAGCGGTGGGTAGGCAACGACGTGCCCGACTTCGTGGCGGACCGGCCACCGGGCAGCCGGCCCGATCCCGACGTCGGCGGGCCCGACGCGCTCGCCGGGGATGACCCGTTCATCATGCAGGCCGACGGCAAGGCGTGGCTGTTCGCGCCGAAGGGAATGGTGGACGGGCCGCTGCCCACGCACTACGAACCGCAGGAGTCGCCCGTTACCAACGCGCTCTACCCCCAGCAGCGCAACCCGTCGCGAATCACGTTCCCGCGCAAGGAAAATCTGAGCGCACCGAGCGACGGGGAGCCCGGATCCGATGTGTATCCTTACGTGTTCACTACCTACCGGCTCACCGAGCATCACACCGCGGGCGGGATGAGCCGGTGGCTGCCCTATCTGTCGGAGCTGCAACCGGAGATGTTCTGCGAGGTCTCGCCGGAGTTGGCGGCCGAACGTGGCTTGGAGCCGTACGGGTGGGCCACCATCATCTCGCCCCGGGCGGCGATCGAGGCTCGGGTGCTGGTCACCAAACGCGTTGCCCCGCTGGTAATCAACGGCCACACAGTGCACCAGATCGGGCTCCCGTATCACTGGGGCGTCGGTGGCGACGCCGTGGTGAGCGGGGACGCGGCCAACGACCTGCTCGGAGTGACGCTCGACCCGAACGTGCAGATTCAGGAGTCCAAAGCCGGTTCGTGTGACATCCGGCCCGGGCGGCGGCCGCGCGGCGAGGACTTGCTGCGCCTGGTTGCCGACTATCAGTCGCGTTCGGGGGCCACCACCGAGACCGGCAACGTGCGGATCAGCGACGGCGTCTGGGAAGGAGGAGCCGATGGGTCAGCTGAGCGGACCGACCGACCCGACGAGTAACGCCGGCTGGGCGGAACCCAGACCGCGCAAGGGATTCTTCACCGACACCTCGATCTGCATCGGCTGCAAGGCCTGCGAGGTCGCGTGCAAGGAGTGGAACCGTAACCCGCGCGACGGCGACCTGGAGCTGCTGGGGTCGTCCTATGACAACACCGGAGCGCTGGGCGCCAGCACCTGGCGGCACGTGGCGTTCATCGAGCAGGGCCGCGATCGGATCGAGGAGGCGCGCGAATCCGGCCGCGCCCTAACAGATTTGGGTATGCCCGCCGTCCCCGGGCCTCCGGACACCAGCCCACCGGATACCCCGGAATTCCGCTGGCTGATGTCGTCGGACGTGTGCAAGCACTGCACGCACGCCGGCTGCCTGGACGTGTGCCCGACCGGCGCGTTGTTCCGCACCGAATTCGGCACCGTCGTCGTGCAGGACGACGTCTGCAACGGGTGCGGCACCTGCGTGGCCGGATGCCCGTTCGGCGTGGTGGAGCGTCGCAGCGACGGCACGTATGCGACGCCCGCGACCAGGCCCGATCGTCCCGCCGAGAAGTTCGTCACCGGGGTCGCCCAGAAGTGCACGCTGTGTTACGACCGCCTGGTCGAAGACCAGATCCCCGCCTGCGCCCAGACCTGCCCCACCACGTCGATCAAGTTCGGCGACCACGACGATCTGGTGATCGAGGCCCGAGAACGGGTCACGCGGCTGCACGCCCAGGGCCAGACCGAGGCGCGCCTCTACGGCGCCAACGAGCACGACGGAGTGGGTGGCACCGGCTCGATCTTCCTGTTGCTCGACGAGCCGGAGGTCTACGGCCTGCCGCCCGACCCGCGCGTGTGCACGGCCGACCTGCCGCAGATGTTCAAGAGGGCGTGCGTCGCCGCCGCGGGGATGTTCGCCGCCGCAGCGCTCGCCTTCTGGAAGGACCGGTGAAAAACCCATGAGCACTTCGGAATTCGACAGCCTGCGGCCCCCGGAACCCGCGGGCGGCAAGCGCCGCAAGGGCAGGCGGGTGGGCCGCCGGGGCGGTGGCGACGGCTCGCGCGAGATGCCGATGGTCCCCGAGGTCGAATTCAGTTCGTACTACGGGCGTCCGGTGGTCAAGCCCGCGCCGTGGGGGCACGAAGTCGCCGCCTACCTGTTCCTGGGCGGGGTCGCGGGAGGTTCGGGCCTGCTCGCGGCAGGCGCCCAGCTCACCGGCCGGGACACGTTGCGCCGCAACACAAGGCTGTCCGCCCTGATCGCGGTGATGCTGGGCGCGGTCGCGCTGGTGAAGGACCTGGGCCGTCCCGAGCGCTTCGTCAACATGCTGCGCACGGTCAAGCTGACCTCGCCGATGAGCATCGGGTCGTGGATCCTCAGCTTGTTCGGCGCCGGCATCGGTGTCGCCGCCGTTTCCGAGGTCGACCGGATGACCGGCGAGCGAATCCCGTTGGGCCCGTTGCGGCCCGTTCTGCGCGCCGTCGAGGGGCCGGCCGGATTGGAAGCCGCCGTGTTCTCGCCGCCGCTCGCCGTCTACACCGCGGTGCTGCTCACCGACACCGCCACCCCGACGTGGAACGCCGCCTACCGGGACCTGCCGTTCGTGTTCGTCAGCTCGGCGAGCCTGGCCGCGTCGGGATTGGCGATGATCACCACCCCGGTCGCCGAGGCCGGCCCGGCCCGCACGCTGGCCGTCATCGGCGCGATCGGTGACCTGATCTCCGCGCGGTTCACGGAATACCGGATGGACCCGGTGACCAGGGAACCGCTGCACCGCGGCAGGCCCGGCCGGCTGTTGGCCTGGAGCGAACGACTGGCCGCCGCGGGCGGTTTGGGCGCATTGCTTGGCGGCGGACATCGCGGCGTCGCCGCCCTGTCCGGCGTGGCGTTGTTGTCGGCGTCCGCGATGCTGCGGTTCGGTTTCTTCGAGGCGGGCCTGGAGTCGACGCGCGACCCGCGGT
>NZ_LZJB01000326.1:0-10904 GCF_001666895.1 Mycobacterium sp. E3298 | reverse complement strand
CCTGGTGGCCACGCAGCTGGCCAAGGCGCTGACCGACCCGGCGGCCGCCGCCGCGCTCGCCGAACTGGACGCCGTCCTGCTCGGCGGCGGCCCGGCCCCGCAGGGGGTGCTCGACGCCGCCGCGGCGGCCGGCGTCGCCGTGGTGCGCACCTACGGGATGAGCGAAACCGCGGGCGGTTGCGTGTACGACGGCGTGCCACTGGACGGCGTCCAGTTCGGCGAGCGCGGCGGCGGCCGCCGGGTCGGTCAGCGCCTTGGCCAGCTGCGTGGCCACCAGCGAGGTGTATCGCCGGCCCGATCCCAATCGTCCTATCGCGCTGGGTAATTCGGCGACATCGAAGCCTGCGGAGACGTCCAGCTCGACGGGCGGCGAGCCGGCCAGCGCGCTGCGCACCAGCACCTGCAGCCCGGCGATGTGATGCGGCGGCAGCGCCAGCAGCCAGCGGCCCGGGCCGCCGAGGCGGTCATGGGTGGCCGTCGCGCTGGCCGTCAACGCGGTCGCGCTGAGCAGCGCCCCCTTGGGGGCGCCCGTGGTCCCCGACGTCGTCACCACCAGGGCGACGTCGTCGTCGATGGGTTCACCGACCCGCAGCCCGGCCGTCAGCTCCTCCGAGCCGGGCGCGAGCGCGACCAGAGCGGGGTCGCGCCCGTCCAGCACGCGTTCCAGGGCGGGTAACAGCGACGAGACGGCCGAGCCCGGCGGGACGGTGAGTGCGCGCAGTAGGGCTATGCGGGGTCCTCGACCTCGTCCGCGTCGTCGAACGGCCACCCCTGGGCCGCCAACCGCACCCGCACCCGCTCGACGTCGTCGGGCGAGGGCAGGTTGTCGGTGATCTGTGTGATCAGCACGCCGATGTCGACGTCGTCGAACTCGCCCCGGCTGATCAGCTCGCAGGCGACGGCCTTGACCTCGTCGTTGGACAGCCGGCGGGCCAGCAGCGCGAGCACCGGGAAGGTGTCCGTCGGCGGGACGCCTTCCGGGTATCCCGCGCGCAGCCACGAGACGATCGAATTGAGAAATCCGTTCACGCTGGTACAGCTCCCCCCGGTGTCCGGCTCGGTGACGCGGTGGGCATCATTCGATGCTACTTGGGCTTGGCTCCGAGGAAGGCGACACCGGTGTGGTGGGCGATGAAGTCCCGGGAGATGTACGCCAGGGCGAAGGCGATCGCCACGATCACCACCGCATAGATCAGCCAGGCGAGCGCCAGCAGTGCCGGATTCTTCTGTGACGAGCCGCCCTCGGTGCCGGCCTGCCCGGCGCCCACCGCGTGGAACCGCAGCCCCAGGGCGAACAGCCCCGGCAAGGCGGCGCCGGCCAGCATCGAGAAGAGCAGGATCTTGAGGGAGGCCTGGTAGTTGAACCAATCGCCGAAGTGACTCATCAAGCGTTCGCCTTCATCGTGGGGTCGTCGGAGTCGTACCGGCCGGTCGTGCCGCTGCCGTTCGTCGGGGGAACGCTCGATGGCGGCCGGTGCTCGGCGGAGTCCTCCAGCCCGGCGGTCAGGTCGCCCTTCCATTCGGCGTTGACGTTGTTGTGGTCGACCTTGACCTTGCGCGACCGGATGTAGATGGTGGCGGAGACCGCGACCAGCAGCGCGAAGCCGACGATGGCGCCGGGGTAGCCGCCGATCAGGTGCACGATCCAGTAGGTGACCGCACCGACCAACCCGGCCAGCGGCAGCGTCACCAGCCAGGCGACGCCCATGCGGCCGGCGACTCCCCAGCGGACCTCGCCGCCGGGCTTGCCGAGCCCGCTGCCCAGCACCGAGCCGGTGCACACCTGCGTGGTCGACAGCGCGTAGCCGAAGTGGGCCGACAGCAAAATCACCGCGGCCGAGGAGGACTCGGCCGCCATGCCCTGCGGCGACTGGATCTCGACCAGGCCCTTGCCCAGCGTGCGGATGATCCGCCAGCCGCCCAGGTAAGTGCCCAACGCCATCGACACCGCGCAACCGACGATGACCCACAGCGGCGGCATGGAGGCGTTCTTGCTGACCGAGCCGTAGGACATCAGCGCCAGGAAGATGATGCCCATCGTCTTCTGGGCGTCGTTGGTGCCGTGCGCCAGCGAGACCAGCGACGCCGACCCCCATTGGCCGTACCGGAAGCCGGCCTCGGTGCGCTTGGTGGGGATGCCGCGGGTGATCCGGTACACCAGCCAGGTCGCCACCGCCCCGACCACGATGGCCAGGATCGCGGAAACGACGGCGGGGATGATCGCCTTGGAGACCACGCCCTTCCAGATCACCCCGTGCGCGCCGACGGCCGCGATGGTGGCGCCGACGATGCCGCCGATCAGGGCGTGCGACGAGCTCGAAGGGATGCCGAGGAGCCAGGTCAGCAGGTTCCACACGATGCCGCCGACCAGGCCCGCGAAGACCAGCTCGAGCGTCACGATGTGCCCGTCGATCAAGCCCTTGGCAATCGTGGCGGCGACGGCGGTGGACATGAACGCGCCCACGAGATTGAGCACCGCGGACAGCGCGACGGCCGCCTTGGGCTTGAGCGCGCCGCTGGCGATCGAGGTCGCCATCGCGTTGCCGGTGTCGTGGAAGCCGTTCGTGAAATCGAAAGCCAGTGCCGTGATTACGACAATGATCAGAAGGAACAATTGGATGTTCACAGCGCCCGATTCTGGTGGTAGGGGGATTCCATTGTCGAATGCAGCAAGACCCGAATCGCGGATGTACCTAGACTCGTCGCCAGATGTTACCTCTCAGTTAACCGGACTTTCCCGCTCGTTCACCCCGGGTGTCGCGCCGTAACGGGTGGTCCGGCGGGATCTGGACGAAGATCAGCGTGATTCCGTCCGGGTCGGTCACGTGCATTTCGTATAGGCCCCATGGCTCTTGGCGCGCCTCGCGGGCGATCGCCACGCCCCGGCTCTGCAACTCGGCCTGGGTGGCCTCGATGTCGCGCACCTGCAGCCACAGCGCGCCGGGGAAGGGGCCGCGGGAGTGGTCCGGTGATCCGTAGCCGGCGAGCTCCAGCAACGACTGGCCCGCGAAAAACACTGTGCCGCCGCCGTACTCGCGGGCTATCGCGAGCCCGATCTGGTCCCGGTAGAAGGCCAACGACTGCTGATAGTCCGCCGGCCGGAACAGCATCCGGCTGGCCAGGATCTCCATAGCGTCGTGTCTATCACGTCGCTGTGGGCTCAGTCGCCTTCCGCGCGATTCGGCTGGATCCGCTGCCGCTGCATGAGCGTGTTGACCAGCCGTGGGCCGAAGGTGTCCAGGGCCTTGGCCGCGATCGCCATCCGCGGCGCGATCCGCACCGGCCGGGTGCGGGCCGCAGTCAGCATCCATTCGGCGGCCTCCTCCGACGTGAGCGCCGGCATGCCCTCGTACGCCTTCGTCGGCGCGATCATCGGCGTGGCCACCAGCGGGTAGTACAGCGTCGTCGAATGCACACCCTTGGGGCCCCACTCCGTCTCCACGACGCGGCTCACCGCCGACAGCGCCGCCTTCGACGCGTTGTAGACCGCGAACAGCGGCGACGCCTCCGACAGCACTCCCCAGGTGGAGACGTTGATGACGTGACCGTCGCCCCGTTCGAGCATCCCGGGCGCCAGCCCGCGGATCAGCCGCAGCGGCGCGTAGTAGTTGAGCGTGATGGTCCGTTCGACGTCGTGCCAGCGCTCCAGCGACTCGGCCAGCGGCCGCCGGATCGAACGGCCGGCGTTGTTGATCAGGATGTCGACCCCGCCGAGGCGCTTTTCGACGTCGGCGACCAGCGCGTCGACGGCGTCCATGTCGGAAACGTCGCACGGCAACGCGACCGCGCTGCCGCCCGCCGCGGTGATCCGTTCCGCGAGCGCGTCGAGCAGGTCCTCACGCCGGGCGACGACGGCGACCGTCGCGCCCTCGCGGGCCAGCAGTTCGGCCGCGGCCTCGCCGATGCCCGACGACGCCCCGGTGAGCAGGATGCGCTTGCCGTCGAGGTCGACCGGCTTGATGGCGGGCCGGTTGACCAAGACCTGCGGGGCCATCGGCGGCCGCATGGTGGCCAGCACCAGCTGATCGGTGAAACGGCGAAGGGGACTCTTGCTCACGGGGGGAGTCTAGGGGCGGGCGCGCATTGGCCGAGCGTCACGCCAGCGTGGCGTTGGCCGTCGAGCGTCACGCCAGCGTGACCCTCCTAAATCGTGACCCTCCTAGAAGTAGCGGGGGAACCGGCTCCAGTCGGGCGGCCGCTTCTCCAGGAAGGCGTCGCGGCCCTCGACTGCCTCGTCGGTCATGTACGCGAGCCGGGTGGCCTCACCCGCGAACAGCTGCTGACCCACCAGCCCGTCGTCGAGCAGATTGAAGGCGAACTTGAGCATCCGTTGCGCCTGAGGTGATTTGGCGTTGATCTCGGCCGCCCACTCGATGCCCGCCCGCTCCAGGTCGGCGTGGTCGATGACGGCGTTGACCGCGCCCATCTGGTGCATCTGCTCGGCGGTGTACGCGCGGCCGAGGAAGAAGATCTCGCGGGCGAACTTCTGGCCCACCTGGCGCGCCAGATACGCGCTGCCGTAGCCGCCGTCGAAGCTGCCGACGTCGGCGTCGGTCTGCTTGAACCGGGCGTGCTCGCGGCTGGCCAGGGTGAGGTCGCACACCACGTGCAGGCTGTGCCCGCCGCCGGCCGCCCACCCGTTGACCAGGCAGATGACCACCTTGGGCATGAACCGGATCAGCCGCTGCACCTCGAGGATGTGCAGCCGCCCGGCGCGGGCGGTGTCCACGGTGTCCGCCGTGTCGCCGCTGGCGTACTGGTAACCGCTGCGCCCGCGGATGCGCTGGTCGCCGCCGGAGCAGAACGCCCAGCCGCCGTCCTTGGGCGACGGGCCGTTGCCGGTCAGCAGGACCACCCCGACGTCGGGGGACATCCGGGCGTGGTCGAGCACGCGGTAGAGCTCGTCGACGGTGTGCGGGCGGAACGCGTTGCGCACCTCGGGCCGGTCGAACGCCACCCGGACCGTCGCGTCGGTGACGTGGCGGTGATAGGTGATGTCGATCAGCCCGTCGAACCCGTCCACGGGCCGCCAGGCCGTCGCGTCAAAGGGATTGTCGCTCATGGCGTTTCAATCGGCTCGAAGCGAAACACCGCGCAGCGGCCGGCCAGGGCCTCGAACTCCTCGGGGCGGCCCTCGGTGACCAGCCCCGCCCGCTTCATGAAGCCGACGCCCGTCGGCACCTCGGTCGGAAAGAGCCGCAGGATCGGACGCGCGTCCTCGGCCGGCAGCTCGGCCACCCGCACCTTCTGCACGTGCCGGCCGCGCGCGATCGTCGCCTCACCGGCGGCCCGCACGTTGGCGACCCAGTCGGCGCCCGGGAACCCGGCGACGACGTACTGCCGGCCGTCGACCGTCATCGGGGTCACCGGGGTCGAGCGCGGCGCTCCGGACTTGCGGCCCTTCACCGTCAGCACGACGGGGCTCTCGCCGCCGAAACTCATACCCAGCCGCGACATCTGGATGAAGACCTTGTTGGCCGGCTTCAGCCACCACGGCGGTTTGATCGATTTGCCGCTTCCCATACTCAGCGACGTTACCTCTGGACGGACTCCACACGATGGGGCTGGGGCTCGGTTGTGCCGATGGCGTCCAGCCTTTCCAGCGCCTCGGCATCCAGGGTGACGTCGCCGGCGCCGAGGTTTTCCTCGAGGTGCCCGACGGATCGCGTGCCCGGGATCAGCAACGTGTTCGGCGCGTGCGCCAGCAGCCACGCCAAGCCGACCTGGGCGCCGGTGACCCCGAGCCGGCCGGCGATCTCGGCCACCACCGGATGGTCGGCGACCTTCGGGAAACCGGGAAACGACGATCCCAGCGGGAAGTAGGGCACCCACGCGACACCTGCTGCGGCGCAGAGCTGCAACGTGTCCTCCTGCGAGCGGTCCAGCGCGCTGTAAGCGTTCTGTACGCAGACGATGCCCGCCGGCAGCGCGCGCCGCACCACGTCCACCGGCACGGCGCTGATGCCGATCGCGCCGATCTTGCCCTCGTCGCGCAGCGCGATCATCTCGGCGAGCTGGTCGTCGACGTCCACCTGCTGATCGCCCTCGGCGGCCACGCCGGGGCCGAGGTCCATGCGCCGCAGGTTGACCACCGGGACGCAGTCCAGGCCGAGCTGACGCAGGTCGTCCTCCACCGCGGCGCGCAGCTCGGCGGGCTTTTGCGCCGCCGCCAGCGGCATGGGCTGTTCGCCGGTGAAGCGCGCGCCGACCTTGCTGACGATGACGAGGTCGTCGGCGTAGGGGAACAGCGCCGCCCGGATCCGCCGGTTCACCTCGCCCGGGCCGTAGAACGACGCCGTGTCGACGTGGTTGACCCCGAGCTCGACCGCGCGGCGCAGCACCGCGGCCGCGTCCTCGACGGATGGGGCCTCGAACAACTGCATTGCGCCGTAGCCGATGCGAGCGACGGTCGACCCGCCGATGCTGCCGGGACCGCCGGGCCGTGGTGTGTCCGTCATGAGTGCTCCCTCGTGCCACACTGGAGAAGATGCGGAGGGTCCTCCGCTTATTTGAGCGTAGCAGAAACGGAGGAGCCTCCGCTTGGCCGAGATCCGATCGGACGCGCGCCGCAATCGCGAGCGGCTAATCGAGGTGGCGACGGCGGCGTTCGCCACCGCCGACGGGCGACCGGTGTCGCTGGAGGCCATCGCCCGCGAGGCGGGCGTCGGGATCGGCACGCTCTACCGCCATTTCCCGAATCGAGAGGCGCTGGTGGAGGCGATCTACCGCGCCGAGCTCGACGAAGTGGCCGCGACGGCCGAACGGCTGCTCAAGCGCCACCCGCCCGAGACGGCGTTGCGCCGCTGGATGGACCGCTATGCGTCATTCGTGGCCGCCAAGCGTGGGATGGCGGAGTCGTTGCAGGCGATCTTCGCCTCCGGCGCAATGCAGGCCAACCAGACTCGGGACAGCATCGTCGGCGCGGTCGACCTGCTGTTGCGGGCCGGCGCCGAGGACGGCAGCCTGCGCGCCGACGTGCAGGCCGACGACGTGGTGTCGAGCCTGATCGGCATCTTTTTGGCCAGCGGCTCGCCGGAGCAGACCGGCCGCATGCTCGACCTGCTCGTCGCCGGCATCGCCGCCGCCTGATCACCGAGAGTCACGCCAGCGTGACGGCAGCCGGCGAGCGCCACGCTGGCGTGACGCTCGAGCCGAAAGACTCAGCCGACGGCGCGGTCGGCGCCCTCCCAGAACCGCGCGCGCACGGCCTTCTTGTCCGGCTTGCCCAGCGCGGTCACCGGCACCGAGTCGACGACGATCACCTGCTTGGGCGATTGCACCGAACCCTTGCGCTCCTTGACGGCGGACTGGATCTCGACGGTCACCCGCGCCACCGACTCCTCATCGGAGGGGTGGTCGGGCCGCAGCACGATCACGGCGGTGACGGCCTCGCCCCACTTCTCGTCCGGGGTGCCGATCACGCACACCTGCGCGACGGCCGGGTGCTCGGCGACGACGTCCTCGACCTCGCGCGGGAACACGTTGAACCCGCCGGTGACGATCATGTCCTTGACCCGGTCGACGATGAACCAGAAGCCGTCCTCGTCCTCGCGGGCCATGTCACCGGTGTGCAGCCAGCCGTCCTTGAACGTCTTGGCGGTCTCCTCCGGCAGGTTCCAGTACCCGCCGCTCAAAAGCGGCCCGGACACGCAGATCTCGCCGACCTCACCCTGCGGCACCGGCTTGCCGTCGGCGCCCAGAAGCGCCGTGCGGGCGAACAGGGTGGGCCGCCCGCAGGAGGTGAGCCGCTTCTCGTCGTGGTCCTTCTTGGCCAGATACGAGATCACCATCGGGGCCTCGGACTGCCCGTAGTACTGGGCGAAGATCGGCCCGAAGCGGCGGATGGCCTCGGCCAACCGCACCGGGTTCATCGCCGAGGCGCCGTAATAGACGGTTTCCAGCGAGGACAGGTCACGGGTGTGCGAATCCGGGTGGTCCATCAGCGCGTAGATCATCGACGGCACCAGCATGGTCGCGGTGATCTTCTGCTCCTCGATCACCCGCAGCACCTCGGCCGGGTCGAACTTGGTCAGCACCACCAGCTCGCCGCCCTTGATGATCGTCGGCACGAAGAACGCCGCCCCGGCATGCGACAGCGGGGTGCACATCAAAAAGCGCGGGTTCTCCGGCCACTCCCACTCGGCCAACTGGATCGTGGTCATCGTGGTGATCGACTGCGCGGTGCCCAGCACGCCCTTGGGCTTGCCGGTGGTGCCGCCGGTGTAGGCCATGCCGCCGATGTGATCAGGCGGCAACTCGGCCGCCACCAACGGCTTCGGCGGATACTTCGCCGCCTCGGCCACCAGGTCCACCGCGGAATCCCCGAGCGCCTCGGGGACCGGCCCGATGGTCAGGACCTGCTTGAGGCCGGGCACCTTCTCCAGCAGGCCCAGCGCCCGCTCGACGAACATCGGGTTGGGGTCGATGATCAGCGACGTCACGCCGGCGTCGTTCAGCACGTAGGCGTGGTCGTCAAGGGAGCCCAGCGGGTGCAGGGCCACCCGCCGGTAGCCCTGGGTCTGGCCGGCGCCGATGATCATCAAGACCTCGGGCCGGTTCAGCGACAGCAGCCCGACGGTCGCGCCGGTGCCCGCACCGAGCGCCTCGAACGCCTGGATGTACTGGCTGATCCGCTCGGCGAGCTGTCCGCCGGTCAGCGTGGTGTCGCCGAGGTATAGCACCGGCTTGTCCTTGTTGCGCTTGAGCGCACCGACGGTCAGGTGTCCGGAATGAATGGGATGGCGCAGCAGCTCGTCACTCATGTGGCCAAGACTAGAACGTGTTGCAGTTCCAGTCAGCCACCCCCTCGACGACACCCCGGAGCACTAGCATCCCTGCACATGGCCGCTGCAGATCTCGTCGTCACCGGAACCGTGCTCACCGTCGACGACACGCGGCCCACCGCCGAGGCGCTCGCCGTCGCCGACGGCCGCATCGTCGCCGTCGGCAGCCGGTCGGAAATTAACGCCCACATCGGCCCCGACACCAAAACGCTCGACGTCGGCGACGGCTGCGTGATGCCCGGATTCGTTGAGGCGCATGGGCATCCGCTGATGGAGGCGCTGGCGCTGTCGGACCGGATCGTCGACATCCGGCCCGTCACGTTGCCGGCCGCCGACGACGTCGTCGCCGCGGTGCGGCGCGAGGTCGCCGCCAGGGGAGCGGACGGCGCATACCTGAACGGCTGGGACCCGCTGCTGCAGTCCGGGTTGCCGCAGCCGACGCTGGCGTGGCTGGACGAGATCGCGCCGGACGGGCCGCTGATCATCATCCACAACTCCGGGCACAAGGCGTACTTCAACTCGCACGCGGCCCGCCGCGCGGGCCTGACCCGCGACACCCCCGATCCCAAGGGCGCGCGGTATGGCCGCGACGCGCACGGCGAGCTGGACGGCACCGCCGAGGAGACCGGCGCGGTGTTCCCGCTGCTGGCCGGGGCCATCGCGCCCGGCGACTACCCGGCGATGCTGCTCGCCGAATGCGCGCGGCTCAACCGCGCCGGCCTGACCACCTGCTCCGAGATGGCCTTCGACCCGGCGTTCGGGCCGGTGGTCGAGCGGCTGCGCGACCAGCTGACGGTCCGGTTGCGCACCTACGAGATCTCCAACCCGCAGATGTGCACCGACGCCAGCCCCGGCCAGGGCGACGACATGCTGCGCCAGGTCGGCATCAAGATCTGGGTCGACGGCTCGCCGTGGGTCGGCAACATCGCCCTGTCCTTCCCCTACCTGGACACCGACGCCACCCGCACCATCGGCGTGCCGCCCGGTTCATGCGGGCACGCCAACTACACCCGCGAACAGCTGAGCGAAATCGTCGGCGCCTACTTCCCGCTGGGCTGGCCGATGGCCTGCCACGTACAGGGCGACGCCGGGGTGGACACCATCCTCGACGTCTACGAGGAGGCCCTGCGCCGACACCCCCGCGACGACCACCGGCTGCGGCTCGAGCACGTCGGCGCCATCCGGCCCGAGCAGCTGCGGCGCGCCGCCGACCTCGGGGTCACCTGCAGCATCTTCGTGGACCAGATCCACTACTGGGGCGACATCATCGTCGACGGCCTGTTCGGTGCCGAGCGCGGATCCCGTTGGATGCCAGCCGGTTCCGCGGTCGCGACCGGCATGCGCATCTCGTTGCACAACGACCCCCCGGTCACGCCCGAGGAGCCGCTGCGCAACATCAGCGTCGCGGTCACGCGCACGGCGCCCAGCGGCCGGGTGCTGGCGCCCGAGGAGCGGTTGACCGTCGAGCAGGCCATCCGCGCGCAGACCATCGACGCGGCCTGGCAGTTGTTCGCCGACGACGTGACCGGCTCGCTGGAGGTGGGCAAGTACGCCGACCTGGTGGTGCTGTCGGCCGATCCGCGGACCGTGCCGCCTGAGCAGATCGCCGATCTGGACGTGCGCGCGACGTTTCTCGCGGGCCGCCAGGTCTACGGGCAGTGACGCCCACGCGCCCGCCCCGCCTGCAAGACCTCTTGGACCGCCTGCACGTGGTCGCGTTGCCGATGCGGGTGCGGTTCCGCGGCATCACCACCCGCGAGGTCGCGCTGATCGAGGGCCCCGCGGGCTGGGGCGAGTTCGGCGCCTTCCTGGAGTACGCCCCGCCGGAGGCCGCGCACTGGCTGGCGGCCGGCATCGAGGCCGCCTACCGCCCGCCACCGCCGCCGCGCCGGGACCGCATCCCGATCAACGCCACCGTCCCGGCCGTAGACGCCGCCCGGGTGGGCGAGGTGCTGGCCCGATTCCCGGGCGCCCGCACGGCCAAGGTGAAGGTCGCCGAGCCCGGCCAGACCCTGGCCGACGACCTGGACCGGGTCAACGCCGTGCGCGACCTCGTGCCGACCGTGCGCGTGGACGCCAACGGCGGCTGGAGCGTCGAGCAGGCGGTGCGAGCAGCTCAAG
>NZ_LZJB01000325.1:0-624 GCF_001666895.1 Mycobacterium sp. E3298 | reverse complement strand
ACCATCGACGACGACGCCGGACCCACCCACGGACCCGACGTCAACTCCGCAATCACCGAGCTATACCCACTGGCCGCCGCAGCCACCTCAGCAGCAATCTCATCCCACCCTTCGCCGGATAACCTCCGGGTCGGCAGCGTAGGAACACGCTTTAGCGCGCGAAAAGTGCTGCGCTAAAGCGTGTTTCGCGTTTGCGCCCAAGAACCGACTCGCGGCGGAGGCCTTGCCCACGCCCCCGGCCGGCCCCTGTCCGGGCCGACATCGCCGCGGCCTTTATTGCGACCGGATTTTTTGTCCAGCGCCCACGTCGATCCGCCCCGGCTGCGCGGGATCGCTTATCGGCCGTGATCCGCCCGGCACCCGTTCCCGCAGGTAGGCGTGCACACGGCGAACGCGGGCGGCCGCCGGCCCGGCCGTTGCGCTGTCCGCTGACCCGCTGGAACGGGGCGCCTCCCACCCGGACCGTCGAGTCACGGGCAGCGAGAAGACGGGGCGGCGCTCTAGCCTTCGCAAGCAAGCGCATCGCTTGAAGCCAGCTATCTAAAACACTCGCGAGGGAAACACATGGTTCGAGCCGGGGGGTTCGTAGGTGTTTGACTTCGGGGCGTTACCGCCGGAGATCAA
>NZ_LZJB01000324.1:0-8431 GCF_001666895.1 Mycobacterium sp. E3298 | reverse complement strand
GTGGATTCTTTCGGTCCGTACACCGACATGATCGCCAGCTGGTCGTCCTCACCGGGGATGTACCTGCACTTCCCGTTCGTCACGGTGCCCATTCCCATCACCCCGCCGCCCCCGCCCGGGCGATGAGGACGTGGCGCGTGAGGGCGACTGCGCGCACACTGGGCGGTAACGGCATGAGCGGCGAGGAGGTCGCGTGGGCGAATACGGTGCGTTCGGGTTCGATCCCGACGAGTTCGATCGAATGATCCGCGAAGGCAGCGAGGGCCTGCGCGACGTGTTCGAGCGGGTCAGCAGGTTTGTCGCGGCGCCAGGAGCCCGGTCCGGGTGGTCGTCCATCTTCGAGGACCTGTCGCGGCGCCCCCGCCCGGAGCCGGAAACCGCCGGCGAGGCGGGCGACGGCGTCTGGGCGATCTACACGGTGGACGCCGACGGTGGCGCGCACGTCGAACAGGTCTACGCGACCGAGCTCGACGCGCTGCGGGCCAACAAGAACAACGTCGACCCCGCGCGCAAGGTGCGGTTCCTGCCGTATGGCATCGCGGTCAGCGTCCTCGACGGCGATTCGCACGACGACGACGAATCCACCGAGGCGCCGTAACGGCCTCAGCCCTGCTGGACGACGTTCGCACTACCCGAGTTGCTGACCTTCGGCGTGCCCGAGTGGTACGTCACCTTGTTGCTCAAGCCGGAGGCTTGGATGCTGTCGACGGCGTCGACGGTGATGTCGTTCTGCACGCCCGACACGCTGAGGCTTGCGCAGTGACCGCTGATCACCACCGTGTTGGACACGCCGCTGACGTTGACGACGTTGTCGTCGCAGGCGATCGTCCGGTTCTCGCCGATCCCGGAGATCGTCACCTCGCTGCCCGGCGGCGGCGTGGGTGAGGTGGACGTGGTGGTCGACCTCGGCGGCTTGGTCCGTGTAGTCGTCGAGGTGCCGCCCGGGGTGGTGGCCGGGGGACTGAGGGTGTTGGTGAAGGTCGGCGGGGAGTTGATGATCGAGCGGACACCGGAGAGCTGGTGTGCCGCGAAGGCGGCGATGCCCCCGGCGAGCGCCAGCACGCCGACCGCGATGATCGTGCCCACGATCCACCACATCCGATTGCCCGAGGGGCCCTGAGGCGGCGGGCCGCCGAGCGGGCCGCCATAGCTCCACGCGGGCGGTGGCGGAGGGGGCCCCGCCGGGCCGGGCGGTTGAGCGCTCGGGGGTTGGGCGGGCGCCTGCTTGGCCGGGGTGGCGGCGTTGACGCTCGGGTTTTGCGGCTGCTCGGATGCCGGACGATCGGAGGTCAGCGACACCAGCACCACCCCGGCGGTGATGGCGGCGATGCCGGCCAGTGCGCTCCCGGCGAGGAACATGGGCCGTCGCCGGCGCGGGACGACCACGTCGTCGTCGGGCACGGCGCTGTAGGCCAGAGCCTCGGCGTCGGCGTTGCCCCAGACGTCGAGGTACGTCGGGCCGAGCGGTCGCGGGCTCACCTCTCCGGTGCCGGGGTCGAGCGCGTACGCCAGCGCCGCCGTGGACGAGGCGAACAGCGGCGCGTTCGCCGAGGCCAGCGCGGCCCCGCGGGCCAGCGCCAGCTCCGGCTCCTCGGGCGCCGACAGCTCGAGCGGGGTCGCCGCCTCGAGCGCGGGCTTGACGGGCACGATGTCCACGCCGCAGCCGATCAGGAACACGCCGTCCGCGTGAGCACCCCGCGCGCCCAGACCGGCGACCATCGTCGCCAACTCGGCGGCGAGCGGCTCCTTTCCGGCGTTGGCCAGCTGCTTGCGGTGCAGGTCGACGATCGACCCGTCGGCGACGTCGACGACGGCCAGCGTCGCGGTCTCGGCCTCCACGTACAGCATCGCGATGTGCGCGTAGTCGAGCGCGGACCCGACCGTCTGGGCCAGCGCGGCCGCGGCCAGCAACGGGGAAACCAGCATCACGTTGCCCATGCCGTGTTGGGTCATCGCTTCCCGTAGCGCGCCGACGTCCGCTCGGTCCGTCCAGGTCACGCCCGTCGACACCAGCTGGTGGCCGCCCGCCTCCGCACCTTCGCGGGTGCCGCCGATCGCCGCAATGACCTCGTCGACCGCGCCACCGAACTCGTCCTGTTCGACGGTGACACCGTCGGCGTTCTGGCCCTCGATGACCACCAGGCGGACCGTCCCGGGAGCCATCGAGACCCCAAGCACGATGTCCACTTCACGCCTCCGCAGTCCGCTGATTTGCGCTGATTTTTTTCCGAGGTCCCTCGATGAGGGCACCGCCGGATAGACCCGCCCGACCGGGTGACACCACGCTACCCGCGCGGAAACGGGTGCGCTCGTCGAGCGCGCTCAGCAGGAACGACGCGGGTTAGTAGCCCGGGCCCAGGAAGGGATTCTGGGAGTTGCCCGGGTACTGCTGGTACTGCGGGTACTGCGGGTACTGCGGATACGGCGTGTACTGCGGGGCCGGCGCCTGGGGGGCCTGGGTCTGCGGGACCTGAACCGGAATCGGCACCGGCAGCAGCGGCACGTGGATCCACTCGGTGGTCATCGGCACCGTCGTGGTGGTGGTCGTGGTCGTGGTCGGTGGGGGCGGTGTCTCGGTGGTGGTCGAGGGCGGCGGCGGGGCCGTCGTCATGGCGGTCGTGGTGGGCGCCTGGGTCGGCGGCGCGGTGTGCCGCGGGGTGTAGACGGGGGGCGCCTGCGTGGTGATGACCACCGGCGGCGGCGCAGACGGCGGCGGCGACGGCGGCGGTTCGGGCGGCGGCGGCGCGGGACTGGGCACCGGCGCGGCACTGGGCGGGAGCGGCACGGCCGTCGGCGGCGGCGGCGCGACGGTGCGCGGGACCAGCGGGCTGGCCGGCGCCGGCCGGGGTGCGACGCTGGGCGCCGGCGGCGCCTGGCGGTGTTCGATCCCGGTCAGCGTGTAGGCCACGCCACCGATCGCCGTCATCGCCACCAGGGCCGACATGCCGATGATCAACTGTGACAACCGCAGGCGGCGCCACGGCCGCTCCGCGGGCGGGTCGATGACGTTCAGCCGCATCGACCAGCCGGACGGCCCGTCCTCGTCATAGGTTTCGCCGCCGAACCGCACCCGCAGGTCGCCGGGGTACTCGGTCTGCGACCAGGCCAGCTCACGATCCGTCAGCGCCTCGTCGTCGATCACCAGCACGTCGCCGGCCCCGAGGTCGACGACGTCGCCGGTGGCGTGGGCGGAGGCCAGCAGGCTCATCGAGGTCCTGGTGCGCAGGCTCAGCTCCTCGCCGCGGGCCGCCAGCAGCAGCGCTCCGCAGGCCGCCGCGAGGGCGGGCTGCGACGGAGTCAGGATCGGCGTGCGCCCGTGGATCGAAAGCCGTTCGGCGACAAGCGGAATCTGCGCACCGCCGCCGACCGTTACCACCGCCGCCAGGTCGCCCCAGTTCTTGCGGTAGCGCACCAGCATGTCGTCCAGGGCGTAGATGAAGCCGGTCAGCCGGTCCGCCATCAGGTCTTCGAGATCGTCGCGCTTCAGCGTGAAGCTGCAGCTGCGTTCGCCGAGCACGGCGGCGATCTCGGTCACGACGTCGGTGGACAGCCGTTCCTTGGCCAGCCGGCACTGTTCGCGCAATTCGCCGAGCTGCCCGACGGCCGCCGTGCTGGCCGGATCAATGCCGCTGCCGCGACCCAGCTCCTCGAAGACCCGCAGCAGCAGCTCCTGATCGATCTCGTCACCCGACAGGGCCGCGTAACGCATTGTGGCGCTGACCAATTCGAAATCACCGGCGACGTTCACCAACGTGGCCGAGGTTCCGCCGCCACCGAAGTCGAGCAGCCCCACCACGCCGTCGTCGGGCAGCCCGAGTTCGGCCTTCACCGCGGTCAGCGACGCGATGGCGTCCGAAACCAGCCGGGGCGCCATGCCGCTGCGAACGAATCCCAGATGAGTCCGCAGCCCGTCGCGCAATGCCTGCACCGTAACGGGTTTCCAGTACGCCGGGACTGCGATGGAGATCTCCGCGCAGGACGCGTCCGCGCCGACGGCGCGCACCATCGCGTCCAGGGCCTCCACCGTGAGCAGCTCCGGGTCGTGGGCGGACCCGTCGGCCGACACCAGCGCCACCGAATCACCGATGCGCTCCACGAAGCCCTTCATCATCACGCCGGGCTCGAATGGATACGAATTCTCTTCGGGCGCACCGACTTTCGGCGCGCAGTGCGGATAAAGGGTCAGCACCGAGCGCCGGGTAACCGGTGGGCTTTCATTACGCGCAGCGACCAGGTTGGTGGTCCCGATCGACAACCCAAGTGGGTCGTACATAGAGCGAAAACCTTCGTCTATAGGGGTCGGTGGCCAGCGTTAACCATAGCCGCGGACACGCCCAAAACCGATGGCTTGCAACGTCATCGGTACCCGGTCGATGCCGCCTCGTCACCGAAGCGGTACCGGCGGCCCCTTGACAAATCGACGCTCGTGCTTACACCACGGTCAGCGGCAGCGATCGCCTCGGCTCGAACTGGAATGTCGCTCCGCCGCTGACCTTCGTTACCGACACCTCGGGCAGTTCGGCCGCCGCCGTGTCGGTTTCGACCAGTTCCGCGGTCCAGTCGGTGCCGGTGCCGCTGACCCGGACCTCGACGTGCGGGTCGACGGCGGTGGCGATCGCCTGGAGCGGCTGAACGGAACCCGGGGAACACAGCGCGATCCAGGCGGCATCGTCGTGGGCCGGTGAGCGGTGCACGACCAGCCGGTCCGCCGTTTCCGCGCGGACATAGCCCGCGGGGTTCAGCAATGGGTGCAGTTCGAGGACCTCGAGCACCCCCGCGATGCCGCCGGGGAGTCCCAGCGCGCGGCGTATGCGCTCGGCGGCCACGCCCGCGATGCCGGTGAGCCCCTGGGTGCACACCGACACGGCCTGCGCGTCATCGGCGGCGCGGGCGCGCACCGCGATGGCGAACGACAGGTAGAGCAGGTGCATCTGCAGACAGACCTCGTCGGCCATCCGGACCAGCGCCGAATGCGAGAAGCCGGCGAAGTCGAAGTCGGACAGCAGCGGACCGGAGTAGTCCGCGTTGCCCTCGTCGGAGCGGTCGATCGGATCGAGTTCCCATGTGGCGGCCCGGGTTTGGCGAACGATGTCCAACGCGGGAATGCTCTTGGCCTCGGGGTAGGACTCGTCGATGATGACCGTCCACGCGCAATGCGGATGGCGATCGGCCGGCGTCCGCGGGGGCCGGTGGATGGGGCGCACCTGGGCGCGCGGGTTGGTCGCCACCGCGGTGGCGTCGAACGTCGGGTCCTCGATGGTGTGGCACATCCCGAAGACGTAGCGCTCCCCCATCGGCTCCACGTCGAGCAGCGCCCCGCAATGGTCGAGGTGGAATTCGCCGTGCCAGCGGTCGTGCACGGTGTAGCGGAAGTCCATGAATTGCGGTGGGGCGCCGATGTCGAGCTGGAGCCCCTTGAAGATCGTCGGCACGTCGTTGCCCTCGAAGTTGAGCGCACGCTGCATGCGCCGGGTGTAGACGGGGCTGGCGCCGGCCCACTCCTCGATCGCGATCTGCACCATCTCGTCGCGGCCGAACGCGCTGATGCACCAGGCCATGCCCGAGCGGTCGATCAGCTGCCCGATCAGGAGCAGTTCGGGAACCAGGACGGCCAGCTGCTCGCGCGTCAACCGCGCGTACCGGGATCGGCTCACGGCCCAAAAATAGACTCGACTATGTTATAAAGTCAACGATGTCCATCGCCGCAGGTCAGGTAGCCGCGGGCTCGATCGGCCCCACCCGGCGCACCAGCGCGCCGCGCAAGCGCGGCGACGACACCCGCGCGCGCATCATCGACGAGACGGTCCGCTGCATCGTCGAGGAGGGCTTCCCGGCCGCCACCGCCAAGCACGTGGCCGAACGCGCGGGCGTGACGTGGGGGGTCATCCAGTACCACTTCGGCGATCGCAACGGCCTGCTGATGGCCGTCGTGGACGACGGGGTGGACCGGCTGATCGACAGCCTGTCGTCGGCCGACGTCGGCGCGCTGCCGCTGCGCGAGCGCATCGAGGTGGTCGTCGACACGGCGTGGGGCTGTTACAGCAGCCCGACTTCGATGGCGGCGCTCGAGATCCTGCGGGCGACGCGCGGCGGGCCCGGCGAGTCCCCGCGGAGGCACCTGCTGGAGATGAACGACGCGATCGGTCAGCTGGGTCGGCTGATCACCGCGGATCCGGCGAATGCCGGTGTGGCCGAGGTGATCTGGGCGACGCTGCGCGGTGTGGTGCTGGCGCAGATGGTCACCGGGACTGCGATCGACTGGAGCCTGGAGCGACGGGCTCTGATCGACATGGTGACCCGCTACCTGTCCGACACGCAGGGCTGCCGCGACACTTAAACCACGCACACGACACGCCGCGCATGGTGACCGTGGTCTATGTCTCGGCGACGGCTCTTCGATGCGAGCGCGGGCGGCGGGTGACCCGTGTGCTGCAATGACCTGATGACCCCTCAAGATCTCGCCGACATCGAAGCCATCAAGCAGGTCAAGTACCGGTACCTGCGCGCGCTGGACACCAAGCACTGGGACGACTTCGCCGACACACTCGCCGAGGACATCAAGGCCGACTACGGACCGTCGATCGGCAACGAGTTGCACTTCACCAACCGCGACGACCTGGTCGAGTACATGCGTACGTCGCTGCCCGCCAACGTCATCACCGAGCACCGGGTGACCCATCCGGACATCGTCGTCGACGGCGACACGGCAACGGGCAGTTGGTATCTGCAGGACCGCGTGATCGTCGCCGACTTGAACTTCATGCTGATCGGTGCCGCCTTCTACCGCGACACCTACCGGCGCACCGACGCCGGCTGGAAGATCTGCGGGACCGGATACGACCGAACCTACGACGCCACAATGTCGTTGGAGGGCATGAACTTCACGCTCAAACCCGGTCGCGCGGTGGCCACCGACGCCTGACGCGCGCTACTTGGTGATGGCGATGACCGCGCCGGGCCGCAGCCATTTCATGATCGACACCAGCTGAGCATCGTCGACCGCCACGCAGCCCTCGGTGGGCTTGCCGTCGGTGGTGTGGAAGAAGAACGCCGCACCGCCGCCGGGGGTCTTGTTCTTGTTGACGCCCATCACGACCGCGTGCTTGTACTGCGGGATCTGCAGGTTCTCGCTTTCGGCGGTGTTGAACGGGCACTGCGCCTTCTGGCACACCTGCATGGAGTTGAAAGTGGGGCTGTGGTCGTCGCCGCTCCACCAGTGGTTGGGCCCCACCTGCGTGTAAGGGAGCCCGGTGCCGGGATTGGGCGCGGTGCCGAACGCGGAGTCCAGCGTGTAGACCCCCATCGGGGTGGCCGGCACCCCGCTCTTGGCCTGCGGAGCCATGCCCGCCGAACCGACGTGGGTGGGAATCCCGCTCCGCAGCGCCTGCCAGCCGGCGGCCGTGCGCTGATAGATGTCCATCGTCGCGTTGGATCCGCCGGTGCTCATCACCGAAACCACCTGCGTGGCATCGCCGACGGCGTTCGCGAACCAGGGGGCGCCGGCCGCGCCGCTGATCGGCGCCATTGCCAGCGCCACGAAAAACGCGCACGCCGAAGCGAACAGCGAAGCGAGCAGTCGGCGCATGACCTCAATCGTCGAACCCGTGCAGCGCAAGGTCAAGTAAAGCTTCAGACCCGGTTAGGTCACCGCGCCGTGACCAAATCGCCCGCGTCGCACGGTTTTCGGGAGAGCGCCGCGCGCGGGGGACGAATCACCGTGACGCACAACAGGAAATACAGATAACCCAGCGCCCAGCCGGCCAGCACGTCGGACGGGTAATGCACGTTCAGCGCCACCCGCGAGACGCCTGCCGCCAACACGCTCAGGGCGACCATCGCGGCCGCGACGGTGCGCATCAGCCGGTTCATCGTCGGCAACACCAACGACAACCCCGCGAGCAGCGCGGCCGTCACCTCCAGTGCGTGCCCGGACGGAAACGACGTCTCGGCCGCGGGCACCAGCATGGTCGACGGCCGCGGCCGGTCCACCAGCGCCTTGGCCGCGACCGTCACGAGCCCGCTGAGCGGCGCGCAGGCCAGCAGCAACAACCCCGCCCGCACCCGGCGCGCCACCAGGGCGCCGGTCGCCGCCACCGCGCCGAGCACGCGCAACGGGACCGGGCCCAGCGCGAACGAGACGTCCGCCCAGAATCGCACCCACAAGGGGTGTTTGACGGCGCCGTCGCGCGCGGCGTTCAGCAGCGACCAATCCAGGCGCTGCTGCCAGTGCCAGTGCTGCGAGTAGCCCGCCCACATCAGCGCGTAGACGGCCGCCGCGACCAGGGCGACGCACAGGGCCGGCATGGTCCGCGCTCGGGTCATATCCCACGGATACCAGCCGGGCTCCGCGCAGCGTCCGGCGGCCCGACCACGCTGTCGCCCGGCCCGCGCCATACTGGCGTCATGGCCGTATTTGTCCGCAGGTTGCTCG
>NZ_LZJB01000323.1:0-39852 GCF_001666895.1 Mycobacterium sp. E3298 | reverse complement strand
GATGCGGGGTTGCCGGCGGCGGGGGTGTGGTCGCATGCGCATTCGTTGGCCTTCGACGTGTCGGTGTGGGAGATCTTTGCCCCGTTGTTGCGTGGGGGCCGGGTGGTGGTGGTCGCCGAGTCGGTGGCGCGCTCACCGCAGGAGCTCCACGCGGCCCTGGTCGCCCAGGGCGTCAGCGTGTTGACCCAGACGCCGTCGGCGGTGGCGATGCTCGATCCGGCCGGCCTGGACTCGGTGGCGTTGGTGATGGCCGGGGAGGCTTGCCCGGCCGAGGTGGTGGACCGGTGGGCGCCCGGGCGGGTGATGGTAAACGCCTACGGACCGACCGAGACCACGATGTGCGTGGCGATCAGCACCCCACTGGCCGCGGGGTCGGGGGTCCCGCCGATCGGCTCCCCGGTGCCCGGGGCGGCGCTGTTCGTGCTCGACGAGTCGTTGCGCCCGGTGCCCGAAGGTGTCGTCGGTGAACTCTATGTGGCCGGATCCGGGGTGGCCGTGGGATATCGGAGTCGGCCCGGCCTGACCGCGTCACGGTTCGTGGCCTGCCCGTTCGGCGGGGCGGGAACGCGGATGTATCGCACCGGCGATCTGGTGCGCTGGGACAACAACGGGCAACTGCAGTACTTCGGCCGCGCCGACGAGCAGGTCAAGATCCGCGGGTATCGCATCGAGCTCGGCGAGATCCAGGCCGCGTTAAGCGCTTTGGACGGGGTCGCGCAGGCGGTGGTGATCGCCCGCGAGGACCGCCCCGGGGACAGGCGGCTCGTCGGGTATGTGACCGGGACCGCGGACCCGGGGGAGTTGCGGGCACAGCTTTCGGGGCGGTTGCCGGGCTTTATGGTGCCCGCGGCGATCGTCGGGCTGGAGGCTTTGCCGCTGACCGCCAACGGCAAGCTGGACACCCGCGCGCTGCCGGCCCCCGAATACAGCGCCGGACACTACCGCACCCCGCAAAACCCGACCGAGGAAATCCTGGCGACCATCTTCGCCGAGGTCCTCGGCCTCGACCGCGTCGGCATCGACGATTCCTTCTTCGAACTTGGCGGCGAGAGCATCTCGGCGATGGGCCTGGTCGCCGCCATCAACAGCAACCTCGGTGCCGGCGTCCCGGTCCGCGTGGTGTTCGAGGCACCCACGGTAGCCCAGCTGGCGCTGCGGATCGACGAGGGCACGGGCGGGCTGGAGCCGTTGGTGGCCGCCGAGCGGCCCGCGGTCATCCCGCTGTCATTCGCGCAGAACCGCCTGTGGTTCCTCGACCAATTGCAAGGCCCGTCACCGGTTTACAACATGGCGGCGGCGCTGCGGCTCAGTGGTCGCCTCGACCCGGACGCGCTGGGTGCGGCGCTGGCCGACGTGGTGGCCCGCCACGAGAGCCTGCGCACCCTGATCGCCGCGCCCGAGGGCACGCCCCAGCAGCTGGTGACCCCGGTCGATCGCGCGGACTTCGGGTGGGAGGTCGTCGATGCGGGCGGCTGGTCCGCCGGCCAACTCGAGGAGGCCGTTGGCGCCACGGCGCGCTACACCTTCGACCTCGCGGCCGAAATCCCTTTGCGGGCAGAGCTTTTCCACATCGACGACAACGAGCACGTGCTGGTGGCGGTGGTGCACCACATCGCGGCCGACGGGATGTCGATCACCCCGCTGGTGCGCGACCTTGGCATCGCGTACGCCAGCCGGTGTGCCGGCCAGGCCCCCGGCTGGGCGCCGCTGGCGGTGCAATACGTCGATTACACGCTGTGGCAGCGCGCCCAGCTCGGCGACCTCGACGACGACAGCAGCCCCATCGCCGCCCAGCTGACCTATTGGGAAGAGGCCTTGGCCGGCATGCCCGACCGGCTACCGCTGCCCACCGACCGGCCCTACCCGCTGGTCGCCGATCAGCGCGGCGCCACCGTGGAAGTCGACTGGCCGGCCGAGCTGCAGCAGCGCGTCGGCGAGCTGGCCCGACAGCACAACGCGACCAGCTTCATGGTCGTGCAGGCCGCGCTGGCGGTGCTGCTCGCCAAGATGACCGCGAGTTCCGATGTGGCCGTGGGCTTCCCGATCGCCGGGCGGCGCGACCCCGCCCTCGACGAGCTGGTCGGATTCTTCGTCAACACCCTGGTGCTGCGGGTCGAGCTGACAGAGCTGGGCGGCGACCCCACCTTCTCCGACCTGCTGGCCCAGGTGCGGCAGCGCAGCCTGGCCGCCTACGAACACCAAGACGTGCCCTTCGAGGTGCTCGTCGAGCGGCTCAACCCCACCCGCAGCCTGACCCATCACCCGCTGGTTCAGGTGATGCTGGCGTGGCAGAACTTCGCCGGGCACGGCGGGGGCCCGGTCGCCGGGCTGACCCTGGGCGACGTCGAGATCACACCGATGCCGGTGGACATCCAGACCGCCCGCATGGATCTGACGTTCTCGTTGGCCGAGCGCTGGAGCGACGCGGGTGAACCCGCCGGAATCGGCGGGACGGTGGAGTTCCGCACCGACGTGTTCGACGCGGACAGCATCGAGGCGCTCGTCGGACGGTTGCGGCGGGTGCTGACCGCGATGACCGTCGACTCCACCCGGGCGCTGTCGACCCTGGACCTGCTCGACGCAGCCGAGCATGCCCGCCTCGACCAGATCGGAAACCGCGCGGCGTTGACCGGGCCGGCGGCGGCGCCGGTATCGATTCCGCAGCTGTTCGCCGCCCAGGTGGCCCGCACGCCGAAGGCCGTGGCACTCGTGTGCGACGGCCGGTCCATGACCTACCAAGAGCTGGACGCGGCCGCTGAGCGGTTGGCGCGCGTGCTGGCTGGCCGCGGGGCCGGCCCGGGACAGTTTGTGGCGCTGCTGTTTTCGCGATCGGCCGAGGCGATCGTGGCGATCCTGGCGGTGCTCAAGTCCGGCGCGGCCTACCTACCGATCGACCCGGCACTGCCGGAGGCCCGGATCGGGTTCGTGCTTTCCGACGCCGCGCCGATGGCCGTCCTCACCACCGCCGACCTGGCCGACCGGCTGATCGGCCACGACGTGCCGGTGATCGACGTCGGTGACGTGGAGACCGCCGACCAGCCCGGCCCGGCGCCGACCGCGCCCGGCCCGGAGGACCTCGCCTACCTGATCTACACGTCCGGCACCACCGGGGTCCCCAAAGGTGTTGCGGTCACGCATCGCAACGCGACCCAACTGCTCGCGCGCATGGACGCCGGTCTGCCGCGCGCCGGCGTGTGGTCGCAGTGGCATTCCCTGGCCTTCGACGTCTCGGTCCACGAGATCTTCGGTGCCCTGCTGCACGGCGGACGGCTGGTCGTGGTGCCCGAGTCGGTCGCCCGTTCACCGGAAGACCTGCACGCGCTGTTGGTGGCCGAACGGGTCGGCGTGCTGAGCCAGACTCCGTCCGCGGCGGCGATGTTGTCGCCCGAGGGGCTGGAGTCGGTCACCCTGGTGGTGGCCGGCGAGGCGTGCCCCGCCGAGCTGGTCGACCGGTGGGGGACGGATCGGGCGATGATCAACGCCTACGGCCCCACCGAGGCCACGGTGTACGCCGCGGTCAGCGAGCCCTTGACGGCGGCATCCGCGGAGTCGGGTGTGGTGCCGATCGGGTCGCCGGTGCCCGGCGGCGCGTTGTTCGTCCTCGACGGGCGGCTGCGGCCGGTGCCCGTCGGCGTCGTCGGCGAGTTGTACGTGGCGGGTTTTGGTGTCGCATGCGGGTATTGGCAGCGCGCCGGTCTGACCGCGTCGCGGTTCGTGGCCTGCCCGTTCGGCGGGACCGGAACCCGCATGTACCGCACCGGTGACCTGGTGCGCTGGCGCGCCGACGGCCAGCTGGACTACGTCGGCCGCATCGACGAGCAGGTCAAGATCCGCGGTTATCGCATCGAGCTCGGCGACGTCCGCGCGGCCCTGGCCTGGCTGGACGGGGTGGAGCAGGCGGTGGTGATCGCCCGCGAGGACCGTCCCGGAGACAAGCGCCTGGTCGCTTACCTCACCGGAACGGCCGATCCGGACGAGGTCCGCGCCGCGCTGGCGGAGCGGTTGCCGGCGTACATGATTCCCGCTGCCGTGGTCGCGCTGCCGGCCCTGCCGCTCACACCCAACGGCAAGCTCGACACCCGCGCCCTGCCCGCCCCGGAGTACTCCGACGGCGAGCAGTACCGCGCCCCGGGCAACGCCGTCGAGGAGATCCTGGCCGGCATCTACGCCCAGGTGCTCGGGCTCGACCGCGTCGGGGTGGACGACTCCTTCTTCGACCTCGGTGGCGACAGCATCTCGTCGATGCAGGTGGTGACGCGGGCACGCGCCGCCGGGCTGATCTTGCGCACCCGCGACCTGTTCGTCGAGCAGACCGTCGCCCGGCTGGCGCGGGTGGCCGAGGTGGCCGAGGCGGGCACCGGCGTGATCGACGAGGGCGTGGGTCCGGTGGCGGCCACCCCGATCATGCATTGGCTGCGCGGGGTGGACGGGCCGGTCGATCAGTTCAACCAGACGATGCTGGTGCAGGCCCCCGCCGAGGTGGGCGAGGCCGACGTGCTGGTGGTGCTGCAGGCCCTGCTCGACCGGCACGGCATGCTGCGGCTGCGCCTCGACGACGAGTGGTCGCTCACGGTGCCCGAGCCCGGTTCGGTGCACGCCCGCGACTGCCTGCGCACGGTGGACGAGTTGTCCGACGCGGCACTCGTCGAGGCCCGCTCGCGGCTGAACCCGGCCGACGGGACGATGCTCAGCGCGCTGTGGATCACCACCACCAACCAGCTGGTGGTGATCATCCACCACCTGGCCGTCGACGGCGTGTCCTGGCGAATCCTGTTGGAGGACTTGAACATCGCCTGGGCCCAGCACCGGCTCGGGCAGCCGGTGGCGCTGCCGTCGGCGGGGACGTCGTTCGCGCGGTGGTCGTCGCGGCTGGCCGAGCGCGCGGGCGACCCCGACGTCGTGAACCAGCTGGGCGCCTGGCAGCGGGTCGCGGCCACCCCCGCGGCGCTGCCCGCGGTGCGCCCCGACGTGGACACCTTCGCCACCGCCGGGCACCTGTCGATGGAGCTGGACGCCGAAACCACCGGCATGCTGCTCGGTGCGGTGCCCGCGGCGTTTCACGCCGGCATCCAGGACATCCTGCTCGTCGCGTTCGCCCTCGCGGTGGGGGAATTCCTGGGCGACCCCCGAGCACCGATCGGCATCGACGTCGAGGGCCACGGCCGCAACGAGGAGCTCGGCCGCGACATCGACCTGTCGCACACCGTGGGATGGTTCACCGCCAAATACCCGGTGGGTTTGACCATCGGCGGGCTGCCCTGGGCGCAGGTGGCCGCCGGTGACGCCGCGCTCGGCGCGGCACTCAAGGACGGCAAGGAGCAGCTGTGCGCCCTTCCCGACCCGCTGACCTACGGCCTGCTGCGCTACCTGAACGGCGATGCCGACCTGGACGGCGCCGACCCGCCGATCGGATTCAACTACCTTGGCCGCCAAGGCGGTACGGCCGAGCTCTCCGAGGAGATGTGGCGGCCGGTGCCGGGCTCGATAACCGCCGCGGCCGCGGCCATCCCGATGCCGCTGATGCACACCCTGGAGCTCAACGCGGCCACCGTCGACACCGAGACCGGCCCGCACCTGCACGCCAACTGGACCTGGGCGCCCTCGGCGCTGGACGGCGAACAGGTCACCCGGCTGAGCCGGCTGTGGTTCGAGGCCCTGACCGGGATCTGCGCCCACGTGCGCTCCGGCGGCGGCGGATTGACGCCCTCAGACGTCGCGCCCGCCCGCCTCGACCAGAAGCAGATCGACCAGCTGCAGCGGCAACACGACGTCGCCGACGTGCTCCCGCTGACCCCGGTGCAGCAGGGGCTGCTCTTCCACGCGAGCACCGTCCGGGGCGCCGGCCAGGATGCGAGCGACCTCTACGCCGGACAGCTCGACATCAGCGTCGCCGGGCCGCTCGACCCCGACCGGCTGCGCGACGCCGTGCGCGACGTGGTCAAGCGCCACCCAAACCTGGTGGCCCGCTTCGTCGATCAGTTCGACGAGCCGGTGCAAGTCATCGCCGCAGAGCCCGCCGCGGCCTGGCAGTACATCGAGCTGCGCGACGACGTCGACGAGCAGATCCGGCAGCTGTGCGCCGCCGAGCGCGCCGCCGTGTGTGATCTCGCCAACCAGCCGACCTTCCGAGTTACATTGATCCGCACCGGAATTGACCGCCACCACCTGGTGCTGACCAACCACCACATCGTTCTCGACGGCTGGTCGATGCCGATCCTGCTGGGCGACATCTTCGCCGCCTACTACGGTCAGCGCCTTCCCGCGGCCGCGCCCTACCGCAGCTTCGTCACCTGGTTGGCCGCCCGCGACCGCGACGCCGCCCGCGACGCCTGGGCCGAGGTGTTCGCCGGTTTCGACACCCCGACGCTGGTCGGCCGCCAGGACCGGCTGCGGCCGGGGGAGCAGGGCGTTCGGACGCTCGGGCTGCCCGCCGACCTCACGCGCGCAGTGGGCGAGCTGGCCCGCTCCTGCCACACCACCGTCAACACGGTGCTGCAGGCCGCCTACGCGCAACTGCTGTCCTGGCTGACCGGCCAGCACGACGTCACGTTCGGCACCACGGTCTCGGGCCGGCCGGCCGAGATCCCCGGCGCGGAATCGATGGTCGGCCTGCTGATCAACACCGTGCCGGTGCGGGCGAACATCACGCCGACCACCACCGCGGCCGGCCTGCTCGAACAACTGCAGGGCGCCCACAACCACACGCTCGACCATCAACACCTGGCGCTCAACGAGATTCACCGCATCACGGGTCACGACCAGCTGTTCGACACCCTGTTCGCCTACGAGAACTACCCGATCGACGCGGCCGCCCTGTCCGGCGATCAGGAGCTGTCCGTCACCGACATCGCCAGCCGGGAATCCACGCATTATCCGCTGACGATCCAGGCCCAGCCGGGGCACGAACTGCGCCTGCGCGTCGAATACGACACCGACGTCTTCGACGCCCAGGCCATCGAAACGCTGATCGAGCGGCTGCGGCGGGTGCTGGTGGCCATGACCACCGACCCGCAGCGGCGGCTGTCGGCGACGGACGCCCTAGACGCCGACGAGCACCGCAGGCTCGACGCCTTCGGGAACCGGACGGTGTTGGCCGAGCCGTGGGTGCCGGCGTCGATTCCGGCGTTGTTCGCCGCCCAGGTGGTGCGTGCGCCGGGGGCGGTGGCGGTGTCGTGTGATGGTCGGCCGTTGACGTATCGGGAGTTGGACGAGGCGTCGAATCGGTTGGCGCATCTGTTGATTGGCCGGGGTGCGGGTCCGGGGGAGTCGGTGGCGGTGTTGTTCTCCCGGTCGGCGGAGGCGATCGTGGCGATCCTGGCCGTGTTGAAGTCGGGGGCGGCGTATTTGCCGATCGATCCCGCGCTTCCGGTGGCGCGGATCGAGTTCATGCTGGCCGATACCGCGCCGGTGGCCGCGCTGACCACGACCGCGCTGGCCGAGAAGTTGGCCGGGCACGTGTTGCCGGTCATCGACGTGCACAGCCCTGCCCTGCAGTCGCAGCCCCCAACGGCGCCCCCGGGACCCGAGCCCGAGGATGTCGCGCACATCATCTACACCTCGGGGACGACCGGGGTTCCCAAGGCGGTAGCGGTAAGCCACGCCAACGTGACCCGGCTGTTCGACGCCCCCGAAGTCGGCGTGGCGTTGACACCGGATCAGGTGTGGACCCAATTCCACTCGTATGCGTTCGACTTCTCGGTGTGGGAAATCTGGGGGGCGTTGCTGCATGGGGGCCGGCTGGTGGTGGTGCCCGAGGCGGTGGCGCGCTCGCCCAAGGACTTTCACGCGCTGCTGGTCGCCGAGCAGGTGACGGTGCTCAGTCAGACCCCGGCGGCCGTTCGGATGCTGTCACCGGAAGGCCTGGACTCGGCGGCGCTGGTGATCGGCGCGGAGCCCGTACCCCCGGAGCTGGTGGACCGCTGGGCACCGGGGCGGGCGATGATGAACGTCTACGGCCCGACCGAGAGCACGATCTTCGCGTCCATGAGCGTCCCGCTGACCGCGAAATCTTTTGCGCCGCCGATCGGTTCGGCGGTGCCGGGGACGGGGCTGTTCGTGCTGGACGGCTGGTTGCGCCCGGTGCCCGTCGGGGTGGTCGGGGAGCTGTATGTGGCCGGGCGCGGGGTGGGCCTGGGATACGTGCACCGGCCCGAGCTGACCGCATCGCGGTTCGTGGGGTGCCCGTTCGGCGAGCCCGGACAACGGATGTATCGCAGCGGGGACCTGGTGCGCTGGGGCGCCGACGGCCAGCTGCAGTACATCGGACGCGCCGACGAGCAGGTCAAGATCCGCGGTTACCGCATCGAGATCGGCGAGATCCGGTCGGCCCTCGCCGCTTTGGAGGGCGTCGACGAAGCGGTGGTCGTCGTGCGCGAGGACCGCCCCGGCGAGAAGCGACTGGTCGGCTACATCACCGGAGCCGCCGAGCCGGCCGCCATGCGCGCCGCGCTGGCCGAGCGGCTGCCGGGCTACATGGTCCCGGCCGCGATCGTGGTGCTCGAGGCGCTGCCCGTCACGGTCAACGGCAAACTCGACACCCGCGCGCTCCCGCCGCCGGAATACGCGGCCTCGGGCTACCGTGCCCCGACCAATCCCACCGAGGAGATCCTCGCGGGCATCTACGCGCAGGTGCTCGGCGTCGACCGCGTCGGCATCGACCAATCGTTCTTCGACCTTGGGGGAGACAGCATCTCGGCGATGCGACTGATCGCCGCCGTCAACACCGACCTAGACGAGTACCTGTCGGTGCGCGCCGTATTCGAGGCGCCCACCATCGCACAGTTGGCACTCCGCGTCGGTGAGGGTGCCGGCGGGCTCGAGCCGTTGGTGGCCGGCCCGCGGCCCGCGGTGGTTCCGCTGTCCTTCGCGCAGAGCCGGCTGTGGTTCCTCGACCAATTGCAAGGCTCCTCACCGGTTTACAACATGGCGGCGGCCATGCGGTTGCGTGGCCCGCTCGACGCCCAGGCGCTCGGTGCGGCCCTGGCCGACGTGGTGGGGCGCCACGAGAGCCTGCGGACCGTCTTCGCAGCACCCGACGGGACCCCGCGGCAGGTGGTCGTCCCCCCCGAGCGAGCCGACTTCGGCTGGCACGTCGTCGACGCCGGCGGCTGGCCGGCGAGCCGCCTGGACGAGGCCGTCAAGGCCGCGGCCCGTGACACCTTCGACCTGTCGACCGATATCCCGTTGCGGGCCTGGCTGTTCCGCGTCGCCGACGACGAGCACGTGCTGGTCGCCGTCGTGCACCACATCGCCGCCGACGGATGGTCGCTGCGGCCGCTGACCGCCGACCTGGGCGTCGCGTACGCCAGCCGGTGCGCGGGCGAAGCGCCCCGCTGGCCCGAATTGCCGGTCCAATACGTCGATTACACCCTCTGGCAGCGCGACCAGTTCGGCGACCTGAAGGATCGCGACAGCCGCATCGCCGATCAGCTGGCCTACTGGGAAGAGACCCTGGCCGGCATGCCGGAGCGGCTGCAGCTGCCCACCGATCGGCCCTATCCCGAGATCGCCGACCAGCGCGGCGCGACCGTTCCGATCGACTGGCCGGCCGACCTGCAGCAGCAGATCACCGCGGTCGCCCGCGAACACAACGCGACCAGCTTCATGGTGGTGCAGGCCGCCCTGGCGGTGCTGCTGTCCAAGGTCAGCGCGAACAGCGATGTGGCGGTGGGCTTCCCGATCGCCGGGCGCCGCGACCCCGCCCTCGACGACCTGGTCGGGTTCTTCGTCAACACCCTGGTCCTGCGGGTCGACGTGAGCGGCGACCCCACTTTCGCCGAGCTGTTGGATCGGGTGCGGACACGCAGCCTGGAGGCCTTCGAGCATCAGGACGTGCCCTTCGAGGTGCTGGTGGAGCGGGTCAACCCGACCCGCAGCCTGACCCATCACCCGCTGATCCAGGTGATGCTGGCCTGGCAGAACTTCGGCGGCCAGGACGGTGACCCCGCGACCGGACTGGCGCTGGGCGATGTCCGGGTCAGCTCGATCCCGCTGGACAACCAGGTCGCCCGCATGGACCTGACGTTCTCGCTCGCCGAGCGCTGGACCGAGGCGAACGAGGCCGCCGGAATCGGCGGGCGCGTCGAGTTCCGTACCGACGTGTTCGACGCCGACAGCGTCGAGACGCTGGTCGGACGCCTGCAGCGGGTGCTCGCGACGATGACCACCGAACCCACCCGGTCGGTGTCGTCGGTCGACCTCCTGGACGCGGGCGAACGCGCCCGGCTGGACGCGATCGGCCATCGGGCGGCGCTCACCGCGCCGGACCCCGTGCCCGCGTCGATTCCCGAGGCGTTCGCCGCCCAGGTCGCGCGCACGCCGGATGCGTTGGCGCTCAGCTGCGCCGGCTCGTCGTGGAGCTATGGCGAGCTCGACCGGGTCGCCAACCGGTTGGCCCATGTGCTGGCCGGCCGCGGCGCCGGGCCGGGACGATGCGTGGCGCTGTTGTTCCACCGCTCGGCCGAGGCGGTCGTGGCGATCCTCGCGGTGCTCAAGACCGGCGCCGCCTATCTGCCGATCGATCCCGCGCACCCCGCGGCCCGGATCGGCTTCATGCTCGCCGACGCCGCACCGGTCGCGGCGCTCGCCACCAGCGAACTGGCCGCCCGACTCGACGACCACGACGTGCCGGTCATCGACGTGGACGACCCCGCCATCGACGCCCAGCCCGCCACCGCGTTGCCGGCGCCGAGCGCCGAGGACATCGCCTACCTCATCTACACCTCGGGTACCACCGGTGTGCCCAAAGGCGTTGCGGTGAGCCACCGCAACGTGACCCGGCTGATGGCGTCCGTGGACGCGGTCCTGCCCGACGGCGGGGTGTGGTCGCAGTGGCACTCCTACGGCTTCGACGTGTCGGTGTGGGAGATCTTCGGCGCGCTGCTGCGCGGCGGGCGCCTGGTGGTGGTCCCCGACGCCGTGGTCCGGTCCCCGGAGGACCTGCATGCACTCCTCGTCGCCGAGGGAGTCAGCGTGCTGAGTCAAACCCCATCGGCCGCAACGCTTTTGGACCCACGCCGGCTGGAGTCGGCGGCGCTGGTGGTGGCCGGCGAGGCCTGCCCGGCCGAGCTGGTCGACCGGTGGGCACGGGACCGCGTGATGATCAACGCCTACGGGCCCACAGAGGCCACCGTGTACGCGGCGATCAGCGCCCCCTTAACCCCCGGATCCGCCGTCGTCCCGATCGGCTCCCCGGTGGCCGGGGCGGCGCTGTTCGTGCTCGACGAATCCCTGCGGCCGGTGCCCCCCGGCGTGGTCGGCGAGTTGTATGTGGCCGGCGCCGGCCTCGCCCGCGGCTACTGGCGACGGGCGGCGCTGACGGCGTCGCGATTCGTCGCCTGCCCGTTCGGCGGGCCCGGAGCGCGCATGTACCGCACCGGCGACCTGGTGCGCTGGGGCGCCGACGGGCAGCTGCAGTACCTGGGGCGCGCTGACGAACAGGTCAAGATTCGTGGCTACCGCATCGAACTCGGCGAGATCCGGGCGGCGCTGGCCGAACTCCCGGGGGTGCGGCAGGCGGCCGTCGTCGCCCGCGAGGACCGGCCCGGCGATAAGCGCCTCGTCGGCTACGTCACCGGCGCCGGGGACCCCGCCGGCCTGCGCGCCCGCCTTGCCGATCGGCTGCCCGCCTACATGGTCCCGGTGGCCGTCGTGGCGCTCGAGGCGCTGCCGCTGACCCCCAACGGCAAGCTCGACGCCCGCGCCCTGCCCGCGCCCGAATACTCCGACACCGAGCGCTACCGCGCCCCGAGCACACCCGTCGAGGAGACCCTGGCCGGCATCTACGCCCAGGTGCTCGGCGTCGAGCGGGTCGGCGTCGACGACTCCTTCTTCGACCTGGGCGGTGACAGCATCTCGTCGATGCAGGTGGTCACCCGGGCGCGCGCCGCCGGCCTGGCCTGCCGGACGCGCGACATCTTCGTCGAGCAGACCGTCGCCCGGCTGGCCCGCGTGGTCGCGGCGGCCGACGGCGACGCCCGCGAGACCGACGCGGGCACAGGGGAACTGCCGGCGACCCCGATCATGCGTTGGCTGCAGGCGGTGAACGGTCCCGTCGACCAGTTCAATCAGACGATGGTCGTCGAGGCGCCCGCCGGGGCCACCGAGGCCGACGTGGTGGCGGTGCTGCAGGCGCTGCTGGACCGGCACGCCATGCTGCGGCTGCGGGCCGGCGACGGCTGGTCGTTGACGGTGCCCGAGGCGGGAGCGGTGGACGCGGTCCACCTCGTGCGCACGGTCGACGCGCTGTCCGATGCGGCGGTGGTGGCCGCGCGGGCCCGGCTGGACCCGGCCGACGGGGTGGTGGTGAGCGCACTCTGGGTCACCTCGACCCGCCAGTTGGTGCTGATCATCCACCACCTGGCCGTCGACGGTGTGTCCTGGCGAATCCTGTTGGAGGACTTGAACATCGCGTGGGCCCAGCGTCGCGCCGGGCAGCAGGTGGCGTTGCCGCCGGGCGGCACGTCGTTCGCCCGCTGGGCCGCGCTGCTGAGCGAGCACGCGTACGCCCCGGCCGTGATCGGGCGGGCCGACGCCTGGCGGCGGATCGCAGCGACCCCGCCCGCGCTGCCCCGGGTCCGGCCCGAGACCGACACGTACGAGACCGCCGAGCACCTGTCGGTGGAACTCGACGTGGAGACCACCCGCATCCTGCTCGGCGAGGCGCCGGCCGCGTTCCACGCCGGGGTCAACGAGATCCTGCTGATCGGCTACGCGCTGGCGTGGGCGCAGTTCCTGGGCACCGACGGCGCCCCGGTGGGCATCGACGTCGAGGGCCACGGGCGCCACGAGGAGCTGGCCGCCGGAGTGGACCTTTCGCGCACCGTCGGCTGGTTCACCACCAAATACCCGGTGTCATTAGCGGTAGACGAATTGCCTTGGGCGCACGTGCTTTCCGGAGCTCCGGCGCTGGGCGCGGTGCTCAAGCGCGCCAAGGAGCAGTTGCGGGCCCTGCCCGACCCGCTGACCTACGGGCTGCTGCGCTACCTGAACGCAGAGGTCGACCTGGACGACTCCGACCCGGCGATCGGCTTCAACTACCTGGGCCGGTTGGGCGGCGCGGCGGGCGAGATGTCCGACGAGCTGTGGCGGATCTCGCGGGACGGTTCTGCGATCACCGGCGTCAGCACCGCGGTGCCGATGCCGCTGATGCACACCGTGGACCTCAACGCGGGCACCGCCGACACCGAGGCCGGCCCGCGGCTGCACGCCAACTGGACGTGGGCGCCGTCGGCCCTGGACCGCGAACAGGTCACCAGGCTGAGCCGGCTCTGGTTCGAGGCGCTGACCGGCATCTGCGCCCACGTGCGAGCCGGGGGCGGCGGGCTGACCCCGTCGGACATCCTGCCCGCCCGGCTGGCCCAGCAGCAGATCGACGAGCTCGAGCGGCGGAACCCGGTCGCCGACGTGCTGCCGTTGACCCCGCTGCAGCAGGGGCTGCTCTTCCACGCCACCACCACCCGGGCCCGCGAGGACGACCTGTACGTGGTGCAGCTGGACATGAGCGTGAGCGGCCCGCTCGACCCAGACCGGCTGCGCGCCGCCGTCCAGACGGTGGTGGACCGGCACCCGCACCTGGTCGCCCGATTCTCCGAAGAGTTCGACGAGCCGATACAGGTCATTCCCGCAAAACCGGCGATGGCGTGGCGCTACGTCGAGCTCGACGCCGGCGACGCCACCGACGAGCTGGTCGGCGAGCTCTGCGCCGCCGAACGCGCCGCCGTCTACGACCTGGCCGACCAGCCGGCCTTCCGGGTCGCGATGATCCGCACCGCCCCGGACCGCCACCGGCTGGTACTCACCATTCACCACATCGTGCTCGACGGCTGGTCCGTGCCGATCCTGGTGAACGAGACATTCGCCAGCCTCACCGGACAGCGGCTGGGCCCGCCGGCGCCGTATCGCCGATTCGTCACATGGCTGGCCGATCGCGACCTCGGCGCCGCCCGGGCGGCGTGGGGTCAGGTGCTCGCCGGCTTCGACACCCCGACGCTGGTCGGGCCGCCGCACCAGTTGGAGCTGGGCGCCCGGGGCCTTGCGACGTTCTCGGTGTCGGCCGAGACCACCCGCGCGCTCGGCGAGCTGGCCCGGTCCCGCCAGAGCACCGTCAGCACGGTGCTGCAGGCCGCATGGGCGCAACTGCTTACCTGGCTGACGGGCAACTTCGACGTCGCGTTCGGCACCACCGTCTCCGGCCGCTCGGCCGACGTGGTCGGCGCCGAGTCGATGGTGGGCCTGATGATCAACACGATCCCGGTGCGCGCCCGCATCACCCCGGTCACCAGCACCGCGGACCTGCTCGATCAGCTGCAGCGCGCGCACAACGACACCGTCGAGCACGAGCACCTGTCGCTGAGCGAGATCCACCGAATGACCGGTCACGACAAGCTCTTCGACACGCTGTTCGCCTACGAGAACTATCCGCTGGAAACGTCCGCGATGGCAGTCAACCACGAACTGTCCATCACCGACTTCAACGTCTTCGAACGCAATCACTACCCGCTGACGATGCAGGCCGCCCTGGCCGGGGAGCGGCTCGGCCTCCGCGTGGAGTACGACGCCGGCGTCTTCGACGCGCGCACCATCGAGGCGCTGACCGAGCGGCTGGAGCGGGTGCTGGTGGCGATGACCACCGACCCGGCCCGGCGGCTGTCCTCGCTGGACCTGCTCGACTCACCGGAGCGGGCCCACCTGGACGAGCTGGGCAACCGGGCGGCCCTCACCCGGCCGGTGCCCGCCGCGGCGTCGATCGTGGAACTGTTCGCCGCGCACGTAACACACCAGCCGGACGCCGTGGCGATCGGCTGGGACGACCTGTCCATGACCTACCGGGAACTCGACGAGGCGGCGAACCGGTTGGCGCACCTGCTCATCGCCGAGGGCGCCGGCCCGGGACAGTCTGTGGCACTGCTCTTTTCGCGGTCGGCCCAGGCGATCGTGGCGATCCTGGCGGTGCTCAAGACGGGCGCGGCGTACCTGCCGATCGACCCGGCCGCCCCGGGCGCGCGGATCCGATTCATGCTCGCGGACGCGGCGCCGGTCGCCGCGGTCACCACCGGGGGATTGCGGTCGCGGCTGGACGAGCGCGACGTGCGGGTCGTCGACATCGAGGACCCGTCGATCGACGGCCATCCGTCCACCCCGCCGCCGGCGCCCGCCGCCGACGACGCCGCCTACGTCATCTACACCTCGGGCACCACCGGCGTGCCCAAGGGCGTGGCGGTCACGCATCGCAACGTGACCCAGTTGATCGGCTCCCTCGACGCCGGCCTGCCCAACCCCGGCGTATGGACGCAGTGCCACTCGTACGCCTTCGACGTGTCGGTGTGGGAGATCTTCGCGCCGCTGCTGCGCGGGGGGCGGGTGGTGGTGGTGCCCGAGTCGGTGGTGCGCTCGCCGGATGACTTCCGCGCGTTGCTGATCGGCGAAGGGGTCACCGTGCTGACCCAGACGCCGTCGGCGGTGGCGACGCTGGATCCCGCGGGGCTGGAATCGCTGGCGCTGGTGATGGCTGGCGAGGCCTGCCCGGCCGAGGTGGTCGATCGCTGGGCGCCGGGCCGGGTGATGGTCAACGCCTACGGCCCGACGGAGACCACGATGTGCGTGGCCATCAGTACGCCGCTCGCGGCGGGCTCGGGGACACCGCCGATCGGTTCGCCGGTGGCGGGCGCGGGATTGTTCGTGCTCGACGCCTGGCTGCGCCCGGTGGCGCCCGGGGGGGTCGGCGAGCTGTACGTCGCCGGCGCGGGCGTCGCCACCGGCTACGTCGGGCGGGCGGGCCTGACCGGGTCGCGGTTCGTGGCGTGCCCGTTCGGCGGGCCCGGGACCCGGATGTACCGCACCGGCGACCTGGTGCGCTGGGGCGCCGACGGTCAGCTGGTGTACGTCGGCCGCGCCGACGAGCAGGTGAAGATCCGCGGGTACCGCATCGAACTGGGCGAGGTCCAGGCCGCGCTGGCCCGGCTCGACGGCGTCGACCAGGCGGCGGTGATCGCCCGCGAGGACCGCCCCGGCGACAAACGGCTGGTCGGGTACGTCACTGGAACGGTCGACCCGGCCGAGGCGCGCACCGCGCTGGCCGGACGGCTCCCGGTCTACATGGTCCCGGCGGCGGTGCTCGCACTCGACGCGCTGCCGCTCACCCCCAACGGCAAGCTGGACATCCGCGCCCTGCCCGCACCGGAGTACACCGGCCGCGGCTACCGGGCCCCGTCCAGCGCGAGCGAGGAGATCCTCGCCGGCATCTTCGCCCGGGTGCTCGGTGTCGAGCGGGTCGGCGTCGACGACTCCTTCTTCGACCTGGGCGGCGACAGCATCTCCGCGATGCGGTTGATCGCCACGGTCAACAGCGCGCTGGCCGTCGACCTGGCGGTGCGCACCCTGTTCGACGCGCCCACGGTGCGGGACCTGAGCCAGCGCCTCGGCGCGGACACGGCCGCCGACGACGAGGTCGTGCCGGTGCAGACCGTGAAGCAGGGCGCCGGCGTTCCGGTGTTCTGCGTCCATCCCGCGGGCGGCGTCAGTTGGCCGTATCAGGCCCTCGGCACCTACCTGGACTGCCCGATCATCGGGATCCAACAGGTCGAGGGCGAGACCGAACCCCGGTCGATCCGGGAGATGGCCAAGACCTACGCCGATCGAGTGCAGGAGGCGTACCCGGCCGGGCCCTACAACCTGCTCGGCTGGTCGTTCGGCGGCGTCGTCGCCCACGAACTCGCGGTTGAACTCCAGCGCCGCGGATGCGTCGTCGCCCGCCTCATCCTGCTCGACGCCCAACCCGCCATCGACGACGGTGTCGCCTCGCCGGACGACGACCTGGGCGAGCAACAGGTGATGGCCGAGACCTCGTCGTCCCAGCGGCTTTTCGAATTGCTCACCCACAACCTGCGTAACAACGTCGAGCGGTACCGGTCCCATCGCCCGCGGGTCTTCAACGGGGACGTCACCGTCGTCTCCGCAGCGCGGGACGACGCCGACCGCAGCGCGTTCCTGTCGCGGTCCTGGCGGCCCCATGTCTCCGGTGAGATCCTCACCTACTCGATCGAGTGCGGTCACGACGACATGCTGACCGCGGAATCGGTGGGCCTGTACGGCCAACGACTCAGGCATCTGCTGGTCCTCGCGGAACGCCGGCTCGAACTGGCCCACGGCGGCCAGCACGGCGCCCGGGACGACAAGCTGCCCGGCGAGCGCGCCGGATGACCGCGCCGCGCTAGTTGCCGATGGCGGCCCGGTGTTGGGGGCAATACGAGGCCACGGCAGCGCCGAGCAGGTAGCCGGCCTCGTGTGCCGACAGGTCGGTGGCCCGTACGACGTTGAGCACCAACGAGGTTGGCGATTTGCCCTTGTCGAGCCCGGCGCACATGTTGTGTCCCGCCGCGATCGCGGCCCCCCGATCGGTGAAGACGATCCCGTTGCGCTGAATCTCCGCGAGGAATGAATCGTCGATTTGATCGGCGGAAGCCGGTGCGGCGAAGAACACTGCGGCCCCGGCGGACGCCGCGCCGACAATCCGCCACATCCCGGCATGCGCATTCATTCGGCTCTCACGGTCTTCCTCAAAGTGACGACGGGGTGTCATCAGGGTGGCTGCACCGTAACCAGAACCGGCGCATCTTTCTCGGCGCCGCCGGGCCGACGACCTCACACGAACCGGGCCCTGAAGTCGGCGGCGATCGGGCGGTTATCGCACCGAAACCGGGTGGATTGCAACGCCTTCGAGTGCATCGCCATCGAATCGCGCGACCGGGCGGAGGCGAATGGCGGAGCGCGCGGGGGCTGAATACGAGAGCAGAGCGCAACCAAGAATTAACAGGCGGGCGAGCGGCGCAACCACGAAGCGGTACTCCGGTGCGCTCGTTCGCTTCCGGGTTCCGGGTTCCGGGGCATCCGGCGGCCGGCGGGGGTCTCGCCGTCCGGGCGCGCCGCGGCCGCGACGACGCATTTCACAGTGGCCGTTCGGGCGCGTGGCAACCGCCTTCGGTATGGTCCAAGGAGTGTGCGGAGTCACCGGGGAGGTAAGGCTCGACGGGCAGGTGCCCGACGTAGCAGCGGTGTCCGCAATGGCCGCCGTGATGACCCGGAGGGGCCCGGACGCGTCCGGCGCCTGGTCACAGGGGCGCGTCGCGCTCGGCCATCGTCGGCTCAAGATCATCGATCTCAGCGAGGCCGGCGCCCAGCCGATGGTCGACTCGGAGCTGGGCCTGGCCATCGCGTTCAACGGCTGCATCTACAACTACAAGGAGTTGCGCCGCGAACTCACCGGACACGGCTACCGGTTCTTCTCGCACAGCGACACCGAGGTCCTCATCAAGGCCTACCGGCATTGGGGTGACGACTTCGTCAGCCACCTGCACGGCATGTTCGCCTTCGCCATCGTCGAGCGCGACAGCGGCCGGGTGCTGCTGGGCCGGGACCGGCTGGGGATCAAGCCGCTCTACCTCACCGAGGACGGCCACCGGATCCGGTTCGCCTCGGCCCTGCCGGCGCTGTTGGCCGGCGGCGGCGTGGACACCCGCATCGACCCGGTCGCCCTGCACCACTACATGACCTTCCACTCGGTGGTCCCGGCGCCGCTGACCATCCTGCGCGGCGTCCGCAAGGTGCCGCCCGCCTCGCTCGTCGCGATCGAGCCCGACGGCCGGCGCACCATCACCACCTACTGGACCCCCGACTTCACCCGGCACGACGACCGCGCCGCCTGGTCGGAAACCGACTGGGAAGAGGCGGTGCTGGACGCGCTGCGCGTCGCGGTCAAGCGCCGGCTGGTCGCCGACGTGCCCGTCGGCTGCCTGCTGTCCGGCGGCGTCGATTCCAGCCTGATCGTCGGCCTGCTCGCCGAGGCCGGCCAGCACGGCCTGATGACCTTCTCCATCGGCTTCGAATCGGCCGGGGGCGTCGAGGGCGACGAGTTCCGGTGGTCGGACATCATCGCCCGGCGCTTCGAAACCGACCACCACCAGATCCGCATCGGAACCGAGCGGATGCTGCCCGCGCTCGACGGCGCGATCGGCGCGATGAGCGAGCCGATGGTCAGCCACGACTGCGTCGCCTTCTACCTGCTCAGCCAGGAAGTGGCGCGGCACGTGAAGGTCGTGCAGTCCGGCCAGGGCGCCGACGAGGTGTTCGCCGGCTACCACTGGTACCCGCCGATGGGCTCGCCGGCCGCGGCGTCGCTGCAGGGCTCGGTCGCCGAGTACCGCGGCGCCTTCTTCGACCGCGATTCCGCCGAAATGGCGGGCCTGCTGGGCCCGGGCATCATGGCCCCGGACGACCCCAGCGAGCGCTTCGTCACCGAGCATTTCGCGCGCGCCGGCGCCGAGACGGGCGTCGATCGCGCGCTGCGGCTGGACACCACCGTCATGCTGGTGGACGACCCGGTGAAGCGCGTCGACAACATGACCATGGCCTGGGGCCTGGAGGGCCGGGTCCCGTTCCTCGACCACGAGCTCGTCGAGCTGGCGGCGACCTGCCCGCCGGAGCTGAAGATCGCCCACGAAGGCAAGGGCGTCCTCAAACAGGCCGCGCGACGGGTGATTCCGTCGGAGGTCATCGACCGGCCCAAGGGTTACTTCCCGGTTCCGGCGCTGACCCACCTCGAGGGGCCCTACCTCGACATGGTGCGCGACGCCCTCTACGCGCCGGTGGCCAAGGAGCGCGGCCTGTTTCGCACCGAGGCGGTCGACGCGCTCCTGGCCGATCCCAACGGCAAGCTGACCCCGTTGCGCGGCAATGAGCTCTGGCAGATCGCCCTGCTCGAACTGTGGCTGCAGCGGCACGGCATCACGGGTCCGGTGGCATGACCGAAACCGATCCCTCTGGCGACCACACCGAGGCGATCACGATGGGCCTGCACGACGCCTCGCCGCCGGAGCTGGTGGAGGCGATGGCCAAGGATGTCGAGCTCGAATTGGGTTGGGGCCGGCTGATTTTCGGCCAGACCTTCGCCGACGCCCACCAACTGGTCGAGGCGCTGCGCCGGGAGGGGCCCGGCCGACGCGACATCTGCATCTACGCCCGCGAATCCCACGTGGTGGTTGCCGAAGCGCCGACCGAGCTGTTCATCGACCCGAGCCACACCTATCGGCTGCGCTTCGCCGACGCGAAGAATACGGAGGACCCGGCGCCGATCGGCGTGACCGTGCGCACGCTGAACGACCCGGTCGACGCCGACGCGATGAACCGCGTCTACGTGCGCTGCGGGATGGTCCCGGCCGGCGTCGACGTCATCTGGAACAACCACCTCAATGTCCCCGCGGTGACCTACCTGCTGGCGGTGCGCGATACGGACGGCGCCGTGGTGGGCACCGTCACCGGCGTCGACCACGAGCTGCTGTTCGACGATCCCGAGCAGGGGTCGAGCCTGTGGACTCTGGCCGTCGACCCGGCGGCCGGGCTGCCCGGCATCGGCGCGGCCCTCACCCGGGCGCTGGCGGAGCGCTTCCGCAGCGCGGGCCGCGCCTACATGGACCTGTCCGTCGCGCACGACAACGCCGCGGCCATCGGCCTGTACGAGAAGCTGGGCTTCGTCCGCGTTCCGGTGCTGGCGATCAAGCGCAAGAACGCGATCAACGAGCCGCTGTTCAGCCCGCCGCCCGAGACGGTCGACGACCTCAACCCCTACGCCCGGATCATCGCCGACGAGGCACTGCGCCGCGGGATCTGGGTCGAGGTGCTCGACGCCGAAACCGGCGAGATGCGCCTCACCCACGGCGGCCGCAGCGTCGTCACCCGCGAATCGCTGTCCGAATACACCTCGGCGGTGGCCATGTGCCGCTGCGACGACAAGCGCCTGACCCGCCGCCTGGTCTCCGAGGCGGGCATCACGGTGCCCCGCGCCCGCCTGGCCACCTTCGACGAGGGCGACTACAACTTCCTCACCGAGGTCGGCGAGGTCGTCGTCAAACCGACCCGCGGCGAGCAGGGCAAGGGCATCACCGTCGGCGTGACCGCCGAGAACGGACCCGAGGAGCTGGCCGCCGCGCTGGCCCGGGCGCGTCAGCAATACCCGGACGTGCTGATCGAACAGCGGGTGCAGGGCGACGACCTGCGGCTGGTGGTGATCGACGGCCGGGTGGTCGCGGCCGCGCTGCGGATGCCGCCCGAGATCATCGGCACCGGCGAGCACAGCATCCGCGACCTGATCGCGGCCGAAAGTCGGCGGCGCTCCGCGGCCACCGGAGGGGAGTCCCGCATCCCGCTCGACGACCTCACCGAGTCGACGGTCGCCGAGGCGGGCTGGACCTTGGACGACGTGCTGCCCCAGGGCACCCGCCTGCGCGTCCGCCGCACCGCCAACCTGCACCAGGGCGGCACCATCCACGACGTCACCGCCGTGGTGAACCAGGAACTGTGCCGGGTCGCGGTCACGGCGGCCGAGGCCATCGGCATCCCCGTGACGGGCATCGACCTGCTGGTGCCCGACGTCACCGGCGCCGAGTACGCCTTCATCGAAGCCAACGAACGGCCCGGGCTGGCCAACCACGAACCTCAGCCCACGGCCGCGGCCTTCATCGACTTCCTGTTCCCCGGCCACCCGGGACAGCCGCAAGCCTGGACCCCCGAGGAGTCGCGCGCCGACCGCGGCTGAGGCTTGCGCAGCGCCTCGCTTGGGTACTTCTGAAGCCACCCGGATAGGAGCCAGATGAGCGGAAGCGTGCAGACCGGAACCATCACCACCCACGTGCCCGCGCGCCTGGACAGGCTGCCGTGGTCGCGATTTCACTGGCGCGTCGTCATCGGGCTGGGCGGGGTGTGGATCCTGGACGGGCTCGAGGTCACGATGGTGGGCAACGTGTCGGCTCGCCTCACGGAGAAGGGCAGCGGCATCGACCTGAACGCCGCGCAGATCGGCATGGCGGCCGCGTTCTACATCGCCGGGGCGTGCCTGGGCGCGCTGTTCTTCGGCCACCTGACGGACCGCTTCGGGCGGCGCAACCTGTTCATGCTCACCTTGGCGGTCTACCTGGCCGCCACCGTCGCGACCGCGTTCGCCTTCGCCCCTTGGTATTTCTTCGCCGCGCGGTTCTTCACCGGCGCCGGCATCGGCGGCGAATACGCCGCGATCAATTCGGCCATCGACGAGTTGATCCCCGCCCGCCTGCGCGGCCGCGTCGACCTGATCATCAACGGGACCTACTGGCTCGGTTCGGCGGCCGGGGCGGCCGGCGCGCTCGTCCTGCTCGACACGTCCAATTTCGCGCCCAACATCGGCTGGCGGCTGGCCTTCGGCGTCGGCGCCATCTTCGGCATCTTCGTGCTCCTGGTCCGGCGCAACGTCCCCGAGAGCCCGCGATGGTTGTTCATCCACGGCCGCGACAAGGAGGCGGAGCGAGTCGTCGGCGAGATCGAGGAGGCGGTGCGCCGCGAGACCGGTGGACCCCTGCCCGAGCCCCAAGGGCGCGGGCTCAAAATCCGTCAGCGCGAGACGATCTCGTTCCGCGAAATCGCCCGGGTCGCCTTCAAGCTCTATCCGCAGCGCGCGATCCTGGGGCTGGCGTTGTTCACCGGGCAGGCTTTCCTCTACAACGGCGTGACGTTCAATCTGGGCACGCTGCTGAGCGGGTTCTACGGCGTGCCGTCGGGGAAGGTGCCGCTGTTCTTCATCCTGTGGGCGCTGAGCAATTTCGTCGGTCCGCTGGCGCTCGGCCACCTCTTCGACACCGTCGGCCGCAAGCCGATGATCACGGCCACCTACATCGGATCCGCCGTGGTGGCCGTCGTCCTGGCCATCCTGTTCGTGACCCAGACCGGCGGCGTCTGGGCGTTCATCGGCGTCCTCGCGGTCGCGTTCTTCCTGGCGTCGGCGGGCGCCAGCGCGGCCTACCTGACGGTCAGCGAGATCTTCCCGATGGAGACCAGGGCGCTGGCGATCGCGTTCTTCTACGCGGTGGGAACCGCGATCGGCGGCATCACCGGCCCGCTGCTGTTCGGGCAGCTGATCAACTCCGGGGAACGCGGGCAGGTGATGTGGTCGTTCCTGACGGGCGCCGCGGTCATGGCGATCGCCGGCCTGGTCGAACTGCGGCTCGGGATCGCCGCCGAACGGCGCCCGCTCGAAGAGCTGGCCCTGCCGCTGACGGTGGAGGACGCCGAGGCCGACGGCCGCGGGCCGTCTTCTGTTTGAAACCTTCGCGGCGATACCGGTGACGCGGGCGTAACAAATCCGCCATCGGAAGTTCCTAGTGTGAGTCGGTCCACCAGACGGGGGCCCAATCAGCGATAGGAATTCCATTGAGCGGTAACGCGGTCCGCCTTCAGGCGATCAACAATGTCGAGGGATACGTTCCCCCCGCCGTCAGCTTCGTCCCGGGCGAGCTGCCCGGGGAGATCTTCGGCTCCAACGTCTTCACCAAGGCGGAGATGCAGGCGCGGCTGCCCAAGGCGGTGTACAAGTCGATCGTGGCGACCATCGACAAGGGCGCCAAGCTGGACCCCGCGGTCGCCGACGCGGTCGCGGTCGCGATGAAGGATTGGGCGCTCGAGAAGGGCGCCACCCACTACGCGCACGTCTTCTACCCGATGACCGGGCTGACTGCCGAAAAGCACGACAGCTTCTTGGAACCCGTCTCCGATGGGCAGACCCTCGCCGAGTTCGCCGGCAAGACCCTGATCCAGGGCGAGCCGGACGCATCCAGCTTCCCGTCGGGTGGGCTGCGCAGCACATTCGAGGCGCGCGGCTACACCGGTTGGGACGTGACCAGCCCCGCCTACGTGCTGGAGAACCCGAACGGCAACACGCTGTGCATCCCGACGGTGTTCGTCTCGATGACCGGTGAGGCGCTCGACTACAAGACGCCGCTGCTGCGCAGCCAGCAGGCGATGGGCATCCACGCCGAACGCATCCTGAAGCTGTTCGGCCACACCGACCTCAACAAGGTGGTGTCGTTCTGCGGGCCGGAGCAGGAGTACTTCCTCGTCGACCGCCACTTCTTCCTGGCGCGGCCCGACCTGATCAACGCGGGGCGCACCGTGTTCGGCGCCAAGCCGCCCAAGGGCCAGGAATTCGACGACCACTACTTCGGCTCGGTGCCCGAGCGGGTGCTGGGCTTCATGATGGACACCGAACGGGAGCTGTTCAAACTCGGCATCCCGGCCAAGACCCGGCACAACGAGGTCGCCCCCGGGCAGTTCGAGGTGGCCCCGATGTTCGAGCGGGCCAACATCGCCTCCGACCACCAGCAGCTGCTGATGACGGTGTTCAAGACCCTGGCGAAAAAGCACGGCATGGAATGCCTTTTCCACGAGAAGCCGTTCGCGGGTGTCAACGGCTCGGGCAAGCACGTCAACTTCTCGGTGGGCAACGCCGAGCTGGGTTCGCTGCTGGTGCCCGGCGACACGCCACACGAGAACGCCCAATTCCTGGTGTTCTGCGCCGCGGTGATCCGCGCCGTGCACAAGTTCGCCGGCCTGCTTCGCGTTTCGGTCGCCTCGGCCACCAACGACCACCGGCTGGGCGCCAACGAGGCGCCGCCCGCGATCATCTCGATCTTCCTCGGCGAGCAGCTCGCCGACGTCTTCGAGCAGATCGCCAAGGGCGCGGCCACCTCGTCAAAGGGCAAGGGCACCATGATCATCGGCGTCGACACCCTGCCGCCGCTGCCGACCGATCCCGGCGACCGGAACCGGACCAGCCCGTTCGCGTTCACCGGCAACCGGTTCGAGTTCCGGGCTCCGGGCTCGGGGCAGACGGTCGCCGTGCCGATGATCGTCCTCAACACGATCATGGCCGACTCGTTCGACTACATCGCAACGATTTTGGAGAAGGCGGTCGAGGCCGGCGAGGACTTCGACGCGGCGGTGCAGAAGCTGCTCACCGAGATCATCACCGATCACGGCGCGGTCGTGTTCAACGGCGACGGGTACTCGGAGAACTGGCAGATCGAGGCGGCCGAGCGCGGATTGCCCAATCTGAAGACGACACTGGACGCCATTCCGGAACTCATCAAGCCCGACTCCGTCGAAGTCTTCGAGAAGTACGGGGTTTTCAACGAGCGCGAGCTGCACAGCCGCTACGAGGTCCGGCTCGAGCAGTACGCGCTCACCATCGGCGTCGAGGCGAAGCTGGCCCTCGAGATCGGTACGACGGTCATCCTGCCCGCCGCGCTGCGCTACCAGACCGAGCTGGCCGGCAACGTCGCGACGTTGAAGGCCGCCGGGGTGGAGCCGAACACGGCCGCGCTGGAAGCGGTTTCGGCCCCGCTGAACGACCTCACCGCCGCGCTGGCGACGCTGAGGGGCGCGCTGTCCGGGCATTCGGCGGAGTCGGCGCTCGAGGAGGCCAAGCACGCCCAGGCGGCGCTGCTGCCGGCGATGGAGGCGGTGCGCGCCGCGGCCGACGCGCTGGAAGGCGTTGTGGCCGATGACCTCTGGCCGCTGCCGACCTACCAGGAGATGCTCTACATCCTGTAGGGGTCGCGGCGGTCAGCCGTTGGCGTCCCACCAGGTGTGCAGGTCCTCGACGGTTGCCGGGTCACCGGAGACGTCGCTGAGCATCAGCTTCTCGTCGTTGGTCCAGATGACGTTCGGGTGGTTGTTGTAGGTGCCGCAGGCGATCAGCCCGGCCATGTCGTTGGGGGTCTGGTCGTAGTGCCAGCTGACGGGCGAGCGTCCCTCGCCGGGGCAGTTCACCAGGCTGACGTTGGCGATGTCGTCGGTGAAGGCCTTCTTCAGCTTGTTGGGCGTGGCGAACAGCCCGTAGGTGGCGTGACTGGGGCCGCCGGGCTGGGTGTTCTGCCCACAGGTCACCATCGCGACCGCGTGCACCCAGATGCTGCCCGACTCCGGAGTGGCGGGCGTGCAGGTGCCGGCCAGGTAGCCGGGCGGTAACAGGCTGATCAGCCGAGCCTGGTCGTCGTTGGGGGCGATGCTGGACGGCGGCGCGGTTTTCGCCACGGTCGACTTGGCGTGCCGCTGGCCGGACGGCTTGACCGCAAGCCAGATGCCAACGGCGCCAAGGGCGACGATCACCGCCACGGCGGCGGCCGCGATCGGCCAGCGGTTGCGTTTGGGCGCAGGCGCGTCCGGCGGCGTCCCGTCCGGGGTCACGATTTCGCTTTGGCGCAGAATCGTCTCCGCGCGTTGGCGTTCCGGGCTGCTGAGCGCCCGGTGCGCGGCCTGGGCGAGGGCGCCTGCGGTCGGGTAGCGCTCGATCGGGGTTTTTGCCATCCCGCCGGCGATCACGGCGTCGAACGCCGGGCTCACCCCCGAGCCCTGCTCGCTGGGTTTGGGAATGGGTTGCATCAGGTGGGCGCTGACCAGCATGCCGGTGCTGTCGGCGGGATAGGGCGGGGTCGCGGTCAGGCACTCGTAGAGCACACAGGCCAGCGCGTAGACGTCGGCGCGGGGCGTCACCTCTTCACTCGAAAACCGTTCGGGCGCCATGTATTTCAGGGTGCCGACGGCGGTGCCCAGTTGGGTGAGCTTCTCGTCGGACTTGGCGCTGGCGATCCCGAAGTCGACGAGATAGGCGAAGTCGTCGCCGGTGATCAGGATGTTCTGCGGTTTGACGTCGCGGTGGGTCACCCCGGCGGCGTGCGCGGCGTCGAGGGCCGAGGCGATTTGGTGGATGATGGCCACCGCCCGCGACGCCGGCAGCGGGCCCTCGCGCTCGAGCAGGCTGCCCAGGTCGATGCCCTCGATGAGGCGCATCTCCAGGTACAGCTGCCCGTCGATCTCGCCGTAGTCGTGGATGGGCACCACGTGCGGCTCCAGCAGCCGGCCGGTGATCCGCGCCTCGCGTTCCATTCGCTTGCGGAACACCGGATCTCCGCTGAACGTGTGCGACATCAGCTTGAGCGCCACCGTCCACTGTTTGACGGTGTGCTCGGCCTCGTAGACCTCGCCCATGCCGCCGCGGCCGAGCAGGCGCGTGAGGTGGTAGGGGCCGAACATCGTCCCCACCCGCGAGCCCTGGGCGCCGGTCATCGAGCGACTCCCGTCGACGCACCGTGGCGGTGAGCGCGCACCGATCTCACCGCAGAAACGTACAACATCGACCCGTCGGACGGCGGCCGCGCGACGGCGGGCCGCCGCGATCAGTGCTCGGGGGGAGCGACCTGCGTGACGGTGCCGTCCGGGGCGAGCACGATGGTGCCGCTGAGGGGCCCGTCGCTGACGCTGATCTGTAGGCGCAAGCCGCCGTCCTTGCGGGACTCGATCGCCAGGAAGATCCGGTTGGCGTCGTAGATGTGCAGGGTCTGCGGCGCCTGCTGCACGACGTCGACGACCGCCTGGACGTCGAACTTGCTGAGGTCACCGACCACCAAGCGGGAGGACACCGCGTTCTCGGGGCCGACGCTGGCCCAATTGCCGTCGCGGCCCAGCCAACTCACCACCTTCTGGGGGTTCGCGGTGTCCGGACGCATGACCACGACCTGGGTTTGGTAGATGTTCAGCTGATAACCCAGCGTGTCGCCGAACTGCGTCCGCATCTGCGCCAGCACGCCGCTCACCCCGCTCAGACTCAACAGCTGCGGCGGCGGAGGCGTCGGGGTGGTGGTCATGGCCGCGGAGCTGCTGGGGGCCGCACTCGGGGCGGCGGATGGCGCCGGGGCCGAAGGGGTGTCGCGCTGCAGCCCCCAGGCGACGCCGCCGACCAGCACCAGCGCGACGGCCGCGGCGATCCCGGCCCGGCGCCTGTTGATTCCCGACGGCGACGACGGAGCGCGCTCGGCGGCCGGGTGGATCTGCAGGTCGGCCAGCAGCGACCGCAGTTCGCGCAGTGTCGTGGCCCTGGTGGCGGCGCTTACCCGCTCGCGGTGCTCTTCGGTCGACAACTGACCGTCGCCGAGCGCCGCGTCGAGCGCCTCGCAGGTCCGGTTACGGTCGTTGTCGCTCGCCCGGGTGTCATCGATCATCGCCCGCTACCCGATGAGCTTGGTCAGCCAGGTCGGGTCGGAGTAGTTCACCGACGCGGTGCCGTCCCACACGAAGGGTGTCGAGTTGGCGTTGAGCCCGGACAGCGTCGCGTACCCGGCCGCGGATTTCGCCTTGCCCGTGCCGACGTCGTCCCCGGACTTGATGCACGTCAGAACGTCGGCGTCCGCGCCGACGTTCTTGGCCAGCTGGGCCAGTTCGCCGTCAGTGCGGTCCTCGGCGGCGTCCTCCGCCGGCTGGAAGTTGCTGGCGAACAAGCCCGAATAGAAGGCGGTGTACGTCTTGGGGTCGCTTTGCGCCGCGACGCAGTACGACGCGGCCACCGCCCGGGTCGAGTAGTTCTTGCTGTGCGACTTGTCGTCGAGGAAGTCGAGCAGGTGATAGCGCACCGCGAGTTTCTTGTTGTTCACGGCGGTGTCGATGTCGCCCGCGTTCGACCGGATGAAGCTGCCGCACGGCGGGCAGATCGGTTCGTTGAAGATGTCGATGGTGGTGGACGCGGCCGAGCTGCCGACGAACACACCGTCGTCGAGCACCCGCAGCGCGACGGCGTCCGCGGGCGGCGGTGGCTTCGTCGGCTCCGGCGGGGGCGCCGATTCCCAGGGCCGGACGACGGCGAGCGCGACGCCCACGATGGCCACCAGGGCGGTGGCCGCGACGCCCACCCACAGCCAGGGCTTCCTGCTCGGCCGCGGCGGTTGGCCCCAGGGGGGCGCGACGCCCGCGGTGCCGGGGCCCCAGGTGGGGGCTCCGCCCCATCCCGTCGGTTGGGGCGTCGGGCCGCCGGGAGGCGTCGGCGCCCACATCGGGCCGGACGAGGGGGCGTGCGCGGGGGCGGCCTGGGCGATCCCGGCGGACTGCTGGCTGGCGAATGCGGCGGGCATCCGCGCCACCTGGCTGCGTTGCAGGATGTCGGTGGCCCGGTCCTGGTCGGGTTCGGCCAGGGCCGCATACGCGGCCGCCGAGAGGTCACCGCAGGTGGCGTAGCGGTCCGCGGGATCCTTGGCCATGCCGCGGGCGATCACCCCGTCGAAGGCGGCCGGGATGCCGGGCCGCGCGGCGCTGGGCTTCGGGATCGCCTGGTGCAGGTGGGCGCCCATCACGCTGATCTGGTCGCCGGTGTACGGCGGCGATCCGGTCAGGCACTCGTACAAGACGCAGGCCAGGGCGTAGATGTCGGCGCGGTGGGTGACGTCGGAGTCGCTGAATCGCTCCGGGGCCATGTACTTCACCGTGCCCACGGTGGTGCCGATTTGCGTCAGCTTCTCGTCGGCGGTGGCGCTGGCGATGCCGAAGTCGACGAGGTAGGCGAAATCATCGCCGCTCACCAGGATGTTCTCCGGTTTCACGTCGCGATGCAGGACCCCGGCCGCGTGGGCGGCGTCGAGCGCCGAGCCGATCTGGCGGACGACCGCCACCGCCCGCGGCGGGGACAGCGGCCCGTACCGGCTCAGCATGCCGGCCAGGTCCTTGCCGTCGATCAGGCGCATGTCGACGTAGAGCTGACCGTCGATCTCGCCGAAGTCGTGGATCGGCACGACGTGCGGTTCCTGCAGCCGGCCCGCGGTGCGGGCCTCGCGCTGCATGCGGGAGCGGAAGACGGGGTCGTTGGACAGCGTCTGCGACATCAGCTTCAGGGCGACCGTGCGCTCCCGGACCGTGTCCTCGGCCTCGTAGACATCACCCATGCCGCCGCGACCGATCAGCCGCCGCAGCAGATATGGCCCGAACTGCGAACCCTCCCGCGAATCCGCGGTGGTGTCACCCATCCCGACTCCTCAGTCACCGACCGTGCGCAGGCATAAGGCTAAGGTTTCACGGTCCGCCGGGCACGGCGAATAGCGAAAGCCAGCCGATCGGGACGCCGGGATTAACGGAGTTCGTCCTCACCGCCGGCGCGTTCCGTCAGCCCTTCGCGAGACAGCGCGCGGACGAATCCGAAGGCCTGCATCCCGGCGGGGCCGGGGTTTTCGGTGATCCAGTCGTTGATCTTGCCGAAGGCGTTGGCCAGGTCGTCGCGCTTGACGCGGATCAGGTAGGTCATTCGGTCGTCGTCCGGGTCGTCGATGGATTCGGCGACGGCGACGGGATTCTTGAATGCGTAGGCGATACCGTGCACGGCGTCGTGGTTCAGCGCCCACTGAAGTTCGCTGGGCCGCAGCCGGTTCACCGCCAGATTACGGTAGTCATGGTCGTCGTTTGAGCTGCTCACCTGGCCGATAGTCCTCCTGGTGTATGGCTCGAGAAAGTGGACGGCGAGGATCTGAAAACCATGCCGCGCAGGCGATTCGACATGGGTGTCGAACCGGGCATTTCCATCATAGGAAGGGCTTTCCCCGGCTGCATGTCGAGCGGAATCAGCGGCGATATCGCAAGAACACGTAACCGTCGCAAACCAGCGCGTGCTCGAGGCGCATCGTCACCGGTGCGGGCAGCGGCGACGCGGTCGGGCGTCGGCCCACCGGCTGGCTCGCGGCGAGTTTGGGGGCCAACGTCACGCAGATCTCATCGACGGCGTCGGCCTCCACCAGCTCGTCGAGCAGGGTCGGGCCGCCCTCGCACAGGATGCGGTGCATGCCTCGTTCGCGCAGCAGCGCGACCGCGCGCGCCACGTCGACGGAGTCCTCGCCGGCCACCACGACCCGCCGCCCGTCGCCGGGGTCCTCGCGCGCCGCCGCCAGCGCGCACGTCACCACGATCGGTGGCTGATCGGGGTCGGCGAGCAGCCTGGCCGGCAGCCGGCCGCTGCGGCTGACCACCGCGATCGGGGGCGGTGCGGCCGGGCCGCGGTCGGGGAGCCGGACCGGGCCGTAGTTCTCGGCGCGGGCGGTGCCTGCGCCCACCAACACCACGTCGGCGAAGCCCCGCAGGATCTTCAGGAGCCGCTGATCGGTGGGGCACGACAGCGGGCCGGCCCGGCCCCCGAACGCGGCGGCGCCGTCGGCGCTGAAGATCATGTTGACCCGCACGCCCTGCGGGGGGTCGGCGTAAAACGATGCGAGCTCCGTGCTGTCGGCGACGGTGCCCACGCGGGGAGCCACGGCTACGCCTCGTGGCCCGGTTCCAGATGCCGGACGTCCCCGAAGGACACCCAGCTCTCCAGCTCCTGCGGCGGGCGACCGTCCACCGGCGCGAGCAGGTGACCGACGTGGTCGCCCAGGGAGAACCGCTCGAGAATCTCGCCGGCGAACCAGGCGGCCGCGTCGTCGAGGATGGGCATCTGCGCCGGGCCGCTGTGCCACGAGCAGCGGTCGAACTTGTCGATGGTGTCGCCGGTCTGGCTGCCGAACAGCTCCACGACGCCGAGGTGCTCGTGGTCGAACACGTGCACCGCCAGGTGAGTCGCCTTGGCGGCGACCCGGAAAGTGTGGTTCTTCCGGGACAGGCCCACCAGGAAGCGGGGCGGGTGGATGCTGGTCTGGCTCGCGAAGCCCACCAGGCAGCCCGCCGCGACGCCGTCGGCGCGTGTCGTCACCACGTACATCGGGTAGTTCAGCACCCCGACCAGCTTCTCGAACGCGTCTTCTCCCGGGTCGGCCATCCGCTCAGTCTTCCCGTTTGGCCCGCGCCGGAACCGTGCGGTGCCGGCTAGTTCTGGCAGCAGGCGGCTTCGGCCTGGTCGGCGGCGGGTCCGAAGGTGTCGGAGTCGGCGATGACGGTGTAGACCTCCCAGCGTTCCCCACCGGGGCCGGTGACCCACACCTTGTCCTGGTTGGCGAAGCAGCAGGTGGTGTCGAGCTCGGCCTCGGTCACCAGCCCGCGCTCGGCGAGGCGCGCGATTTCGGCGTGCACCGTGTCACTGTCCGTGACCTCCACGCCGAGGTGGTTGAGGCTGCCGCCGTGACCGGGGTTCTCGATCAGCACCAGTTTGAGTGGGGGTTCGGCGATCGCGAAATTGGCGTAGCCGGGTTTGACCTTGGCCGGTTCGGCGTTGAACAGCTTGGAGTAGAACGCGATCGCTTCGCCGAGATCATCGACGTTGAGGGCTAATTGCACGCGAGACATGGGGTGTCCTTTCTTCGGTGCGCGTTATGGCGTTGCGGTGGGCAGGAGTTCGGCGATCAGCGCTTGGACGCGCTGGGCGATGTCGTCGCGGATCGCGCGCACGGTGGCCAGCGGCTGGCCTGCGGGGTCGGGCACTTTCCAGTCGCGGTAGGACACTCCCGGGAAATACGGGCAGGTGTCGCCGCAGCCCATGGTGATCACGACGTCACTGGTCTGAACGTCTGCGCCGGTGAGGACCTTCGGGCGGGCCGCGGTCACGTCGATGCCCAGCTCGGCCATGGCGGCGACGGCGGCGGGGTTGACCTCGTCGGCGGGTTGCGTTCCGGCGGAACGGACTTCGATGCGGCCCTGCGCCAGCCGGCTCAGCAGGGCGGCGGCCATCTGGGAGCGTCCGGCGTTGTGCACGCAGACGAACAGGACGCTGGGCTTAGCGCTCATCGGCGAAAACCCGTGAACGCAGCGCGAGCGACACGTAGACCAGGCCGACCAGCACCGGCACCTCGATGAGGGGGCCGACCACCCCGGCGAGGGCCTGCCCGGACGTGACGCCGTAGGTCGCGACGGCCACCGCGATGGCCAGCTCGAAGTTGTTGCCGGCCGCGGTGAACGCGAGCGTGGCGGTGCGGGCGTAGCCGAGGCGCAGCGCGAGCCCCAGGGCATACCCGCCCGCCCACATGATCGCGAAGTAGGCCAGCAACGGGATCGCGATCCGGGCCACGTCCCACGGGCGGGAGGTGATCTGATGGCCTTGCAGGGCAAAGAGAATCACGATGGTGAACAGCAGCCCGTAGAGGGCCCACGGTCCGACGCGGGGGAGGAACCGCGTCTCGTACCAGTGGCGGCCCCGGAACCGTTCGCCGAGCCGGCGCGACGAGTATCCGGCCAGCAGCGGGATCCCGAGGAAGACGAGCACCGCTTTGGCGATCTGCCATGGCGAGACGCTGATCCCGGTTTGGGGCAGGCCCAACCACCCGGGCAACACCGACAGGTAGAACCAGCCCAGCGCGGCGAACATGACCACCTGGAACAGCGAATTCAGGGCGACCAGCACGGCCGCCGCCTCACGGTCCCCGCAGGCGAGGTCGTTCCAGATGATGACCATCGCGATGCAGCGCGCCAGGCCGACGATGATCAGGCCCGTGCGGTACTCCGGCAGGTCCGGCAGCAGCGACCACGCCAACGCGAACATCACCGCCGGCCCGACCACCCAATTGAGCAACACGGAGGTGACCATCAGCTTGCGGTCGGCGGTGACCTCGTCGAGCCGGTCGTAGCGGACCTTCGCCAGCACCGGGTACATCATGACCAGCAGGCCGGCCGCGATCGGCAGTGAAACACCTTGAATGGCAACGGCGCCCAGGGCCGAGCCCAGGCCCGGAACGATTCGGCCGAGCGCCAGGCCGGCCGCCATTGCCGCGCCGATCCAGACCGGCAGGAACCGGTCCATGGTGGGGAGGCGGGTCGCGGCCGCGCTGGGGGCCGACGTGTGCGTGCCCGTCACGGCTGCAGCACCGACGAAAGTTTTTGTAGCGCTGCGGGAATCGCCCAGTAGTACACCCAGGTGCCGCGCCGCTCGCAGTCCACCAGGCCGGCGGAGCGCAACAGTTTGAGGTGATGGGAGATGGTCGGCTGCGACAGGTCGAAGGTCGCCGAGATCTCGCAGACGCAGGCCTCGCCGCCGGGGCTGCTGGCGATCAGGCTCAACAACCTCAGGCGCACCGGGTCGCCCAGCGCCTTGAACATCGCCGCCAGTTCCGACGCGTGGGACTCGGCCATGGCGGCCGTCCCCAGGGTGGGGCAGCATGCCTGCTGTTTCGACATTCTTCTATATAAGCATTTATCGAATCAGCGCGCCACCCCTATTTCGCGCCGGCCCGCCGGATCGCGTAGGCGGCGACGCCGATGGCCAGCACCGCCAGGCCGGACAGGACCGACGACAGGGGCATCGCGAACGCGAGGAGCACGCATCCGATGAGCCCGGTGATCGGGATCACCCGGTGGGGGCGGCCCTCGTCGCGCCCCAGGGTGAACGCCGACGCGTTGGCCACGGCGTAGTAGATCAGCACGGCGAAGGAGGAGAAACCTATCGCGTCGCGCAGATCGGCGGTGGCGGCCAGGATCGCCACCGCGACGCCGATCAGCAGTTCCGCCCGGTGGGGGACACCGAACCGTGGGTGCACGGCGGTCAGCGCGTGGGGCAGGTGGCGGTCACGGGCCATCGCCAGCGTGGTGCGGGAGACGCCCAGGATCAGCGCCAGGAGCGAGCCCAGCGCGGCGACGGCCGCGCCCACCTGCACGACGGGAACGAGCCAGCCCGCGCCGGCCGCCCGCACGGTGTCGACCAGCGGCGCCGTCGCTCGGCCGAGGCGCCGCGGCCCCAGCACCCCGAGCGCGGCCACCGCCACCAGGGCGTAGACGGCCAGCGCGATGGCGAGCGCGACGGGTATCGCGCGCGGGATGGTGCGTGCCGGGTCGCGCACCTCCTCGCCCAGGGTGGCGATGCGCGCGTAGCCGGCGAAGGCGAAGAACAACAGCCCCGCGGCCTGGATGACCCCGCCGATGCCGGCGCCCGCCGGTCGGAGGTGGTCGGCGACGGCCGTTCCCGAGGAGAACGCGGCGACGACCACCGCCGCCAGCACGGCCAGCACGAGCGCGACGATGACGCGGGTGAGCCACGCCGACTTCTGCACGCCGGCGTAGTTCACCGCGGTCAGTCCGACCACCGCGGCGACGGCCACCGGGTGGGCGTGCGCCGGCCACGCGTAGGCGCCGATGGTCAGGGCCATCGCGGCGCACGAGGCGGTCTTGCCGACGACGAAACCCCACCCCGCCAGGTATCCCCAGAAGGCGCCCAGCCGCTCGCGGCCGTACACGTAGGTGCCGCCGGAGGCGGGGTAGCGGGCGGCCAGCCGCGCGGACGAGGTGGCGTTGCAGTAGGCCACCACCGCGGCCACCCCCAGGCCCAGCAGCAGCCCGGAACCCGCGGCGCGCGCCGCCGGGCCGAGCGCGGCGAAGATCCCGGCCCCGATCATCGACCCCAGTCCGATCGTCACCGCGTCGAACAAGCCCAGGCTTCGGCGAAGCTCGTCGGTGTTGCTGTCGGCCATTCGGTCTCCTCACCGCTGCGCAGCGGCAAACCTATCAAATGGGTTTGATGTATTGTCTGCGACGTGGCGGCAGGCAGGACGGCGGTTCCGTCGCTGATGCAGATGGCCTCGCACCCGGTGCGCTGGGCGCTGCTGACCGAACTGGCGGGCGGCGACCTCCGGGTGCGGGAATTGGCTGACGCCGTTGACGAGCCCCAGAACCTGATCTCGTATCACCTGCGGCTGCTGCGCTCGGCCGGCCTCATCGACGCGCGGCGCAGCAGTTTCGATGGTCGCGACACCTATTACCGGCTGAACCTGACGGGGTGCGCCGGGGCGTTCCGCGAGGCGGCGACGGCGCTGCACCCGGCGCTGGCGCCCGCGCCCGCCGCGAAACCGCCGGTGCGCTCGGTGCTGTTCCTGTGTTCGGGCAACAGCGTGCGCTCGCCCATGGCCGAGGCGTTGCTTCGGCGGCGGGGCCACGGCCGCATCCGGGCCGCCAGCGCTGGCAGCCATCCCAAACCGCACCTGCACCGCAACGCGATACGGATCATGCGTGACCGGTACGGGATCGACCTCGGCGCGCAGCGGCCGCAGCCCTTGACCGCGGTGGCGCGGCGCCGCTTCGACTGCGTGATCACGCTGTGCGACAAGGTGCGCGAGTACGCGCGCGAGCACGGCGTGACCACCACGATGCACTGGAGCGTGCCCGACCCGTCGGGCGCGGGGTATCCCGAATTCGGGTGGCTGGCAAGCGAATTGGACGACCGCATCGATTTCCTCCTGCCCGTCCTTGCTGCCTACCCGCGGGGGCGATGACGTGCCCCTGGATCGGCGTGACTTCTTCAAATGGGGCGGCGTGGCCGCGCTTGCCGCAAGTGGTGCCGCGTGCGCGCACCCCGCGCCGCCCGGCGGCGAAGCTGACTACACGCTGCGAATCGGCAGGGGCGCAGTCGAACTGGCGCCGGGCCACATCGTGTCGACGCTGACCTACAACGGGCAGTTCCCCGGCCCCCTGCTGCGGTTCAAGGAGGGCCGGCGGGCGGTGGTGGACGTGTTCAACGACACCGAATCCCCCGAGCAGTTGCACTGGCACGGTCAGCGGCTGGGCGTCGACGTCGACGGCGCGGCCGAGGAGGGCACCCCCTACGTGCCCGCCCACGGCATGCGACGGGTGTCCTTCGTTCCCGGCCCGGCGGGGTTCCGCTTCTACCACACCCATGTCGTCCCGCGCGACGACCTGTCTCGCGGGCAATACAGCGGCCTGGTCGGCCCCGTCTACATCGAACCAAGGCAGGACGCGGGCGCCTACGACCAGGAAATCTTCCTGACGCTCAAGGAGTTCGAGCCGTCGTTGAGCCGCGGCGGCGACATGGCCAGTGAATTCCTGGCCGGCGAACAGGAGCCGGATCTCAAAGAGCGCGGCGAATCGGCGATGAAGGCGTCGCTCGACCACGGTGACCCGCGCGGCTTCGAAGTCAGTTACGGGGCGTTCGCCGTGAACGGCCGCATGCTCGGTCACGGCGCTCCGATCCGCGTGCGAACCGGCGAAAGGGTACTGCTGCACGTGCTGAACGGCAGCGCCACCGAATCACGCAGCCTGGCCTTGCCCGGGCACACCTTCGACGTGGTCGCGCTGGACGGCAACCCGGTGCCCAACCCCGCGCCGGTGCCGGTGCTGTGGCTCGGTGCGGCCGAACGCATTTCGGCGGTGGTCACCATGAATAATCCGGGCGTCTGGGTGCTGGGTGACCTGTCCGACGACGACCGCGGCCACGGCATGGGGACGGTCGTCGAATACGCCGGCCGCGGCGGGGATCCGCGGTGGACCGCGCCGCAGGCGTTCCAATGGGACTACCGGCTGTTCGCGCACCCCGCGCCCGTCCCGCCGCCCGACCACACCATCGAGCTGTTGATCGAGAAGCGCAATGCCGCCGACAACGGGTTCAACGTCTGGACCTTCAACGGCACGCCGTTTTCCATGGAAGGCAACCGGCCGGTGCTCGATGTGCAGCAGGGCAAGCGCTACCGGCTGCGCTTCCGCAACGCCAGCGACGACCTGCACCCGATGCACCTGCACCGGCACACCTTCGAAATCACCCGATTCGCCGGCGCGCCAACCGCCGGGGTCCACAAGGACGTCGCGATGCTGGGGGGTTACCAGAGCATGGACGTCGATTTCGTCGCCGACCAGCCCGGGCTGTCGCTGCTGCACTGCCACCAGCAGATCCACATGGACTACGGGCTGATGCTGCTGCTCAACAGCGCCTGACGTCGCTTCCTACCCCAGCGGATTGTTCTCCCGCACACCGCGATACATGCCCCACCGCACGATCCACGGCATCACCACTTTGTCGACCGACCACGTCGGGAATCGGAACGCGTGGCCGGTGGGCAGGAAGACCTCCAGCCCGTCGGGCTGGACGCCCACCAGCGAACCCCACCGCCGCGTCGGCGCCCGGTAGGTCCGCAGCCGGCCGCCGCTGAGCTCGGCGCGGACGTTGCGGGCCACCAGCGCATCCCCGCGGTTGCGGGCCGAGCTGCGCAGCGGGTCGGTCGCCGCGACGTCACCGACCGCGAAGACGCCGCGCTGTCCGGGCACCCGCAACTCCGGCGTCACCCGCACGAACCCGCGCTCGTCGAGAAGCTCCGGCGGCAGCCAGTCGGTGTTGGGCCGCACCCGCCCGATCGCCCACAGCACGGCGTCGGCTGGGACCGGAGCTTGCCCGGTGCTCCAGTGCACCGGCTCGCCGGTGATCTCCTCGCCCGCGAAGTCGTCGGGCAGCACGGCGCGGTGGCCCGGGTGGATGCCCACGCCCAGGCCGGTGAGCCGGCGCCGTATCCGGTCCCAACTTCGGGGGTGGTATTCGGTCAAAGCGCGCGGGCCGGGAAAGTACAGGTCGACCCGCTTCCCGGGCCAGGTGGTGGCCAGGTTCAGCGCGCTGCTGACCGCCGCCGCGCCGCCGCCCACGACGACGACCGAATCGGCAGCGGCCAGCCGGCCGTGTGCCGCGCGCAGCTCCGCGCCGACCTCGGCGGCCGACTGCAGCGTCGGCCGGCGCCAGAAGCCGTTGCTGACCCCGGTCGAGATGATCAGCGCGTCGAATTCCTCGGCGAGTGTCGTGCCGTCGGCCCCTTTGCCCAGCACGGCGCGGCCGTCCAGGTCCAGGCCGGTCAGCCGGGCCTGCACCGTGCGCACCCGGTCCAGGCGCCGGAACCTGTCGAACGGAATCCAGTAGTCGCGCGCCCAGTCGTCCGGACGGGAGAGCCGGACGCCGAGTTCCTGACCGCTGACCAGCGCGGGCTTGACGGAAATGCCGACGACGTCGGCGTGCGCGGACAGCCGGATCGCGGCCAACACACCCGCATCTCCGAGGCCGGCAATGACGACACGCTTGCGGTTCATGTCGCTATCCTGCCTGGGATGGAATTCGGGTCCGTCCCCTGACCGATCGATTGCCGGGAGCACGTTCCTTGGTCGCCTCGCCCCACAGCGATCGCATCGACCGCCGCGCGGAACCGCAGCGGTCGATGCACCCCCGCGCGCGTGCCGTCCTGCACGCCGCCGTGCGCGCGTCGGCCCCCCGCCCGGACTCCGCCCGGCGGGCCGCCACGGACTTCGAGAAGCCGGGCCTGGCCGCGGCGGTGGCCGCGGAGATCCGGTGGGCGTTCACCGCGCCCCGCACCTGGCTGATGGGCGTGGTCGCCAACGTGATCTTCGCCGCGGCCTGGCTGCTGGTGCAGCCGCTGACCGTCGGCCGCCATCACACCGACTGGGTGATCCTAGTGGGCACGTACTTCTCGTCGTGGGTGCTGGCCGACGTGACCACCACCAATCTGTTCGGCGCCGACCACTACCGCGTGCTGGCGGGCCTGTCCGCCGGCGTGCCGTTCTGGCGGATCCTGCTGATCAAGAACCTCGCCCTGCTTGCCATCGTCGGGCTGCCGACCCTGCTGGCGGCCATGGTGTTGACGCTGTGGTTGGAAACGCCGGGGCGGCTGGGGATCACGATCCCCACCGTCGCCGTGCCCATCGTGTCCTGGCTCGGGGTGGGCAACCTGATTTCGGTGCTGCATCCGGTCAGCGTCGAGCCGCTGATCCGGCGCTGGCGCCAGCGGGGCGATCGGCGCCGCACCGGCAGCTGGCTGGCGGTCCTGACCCTGCCGTACGCGTTGTACTACGTCGCCGACCCGATGAACGGGGTTGAGCACAAGGTGCTTTGGACGAAGGTGCCCGCGATGATCTGGCCGGTGTTCGGGCGCGACACCAAGAGCTTCGTGCACCTGGCGATCGCCGTGGCCATGTGGCTCTTCGGCACGGCCGCCGCGCTGTTGTGGGTGCGCAGGCGCGGGCTGACGATCAGGTAATCGGTTACGGCACTTTGGGCTTGATCTCCTCGATCACCCATTGTGCGTAATCGAGGGATTCGTCGACACCGCTGAGGGCGGGGATGGGCACCGCGCTGACCGTCACCCCCGGTCCGGCCAGCCAGCCCAACCGGTCGACGATCTCGCCGGCGCTCATCCCCGGGCGCCCATTCGGATCGTCGCGTGCGACGTGTCCTTCCCCGACCCGGTTGGTGCTCAGCCCGTGCATCACCTCGAACGGCCGTCCGTCATAGGCGGGCTGGGACTTGATGTAGTCGATGTCGTTCGTCTAGATGGTGATGTAGCCCAGGCTTTTCAGGTCGGTCAACGTGATGCGCCTCCTCTGGCTGTCTCGGCCCAGTTAAATCATCGCCCGGAGTGGACCCTGCGGGTCGACGCCCAGCGAACTCAGTGCCGACGCGTGGTAGATGGTGCCGGGGACATGGATGGCGTGCAGCTGGCCGACATGGACGTCGCGCCAATACCGTTGCAGCGGCTTGTCCATGCGGGCGGCGTTGCC
>NZ_LZJB01000322.1:0-19874 GCF_001666895.1 Mycobacterium sp. E3298 | reverse complement strand
GGGACTGGGTGCCTGCGCACTTCCCGAAGGACGCGTGGGCGCTGGGACGATTCGACGGCACCCCGCTCTACGATCACGCCGATGCCGGCGTGGTGCAGCGCATCGACCAGGGCCCGGAATTCGTCGGGCGTGCCGAAACGGGACGTCGGCGCGTAGTAGGACGTCACCTGGTAGCCCCAGGATCCGGCGAACGGATGCTCGGCGACGGGAAGCAGCTCCACATGCGTGAAGCCGTGCTCCACCACGTAGTTGGTCAGCTCCTCGGCGAGCTGCCGGTAGCCGAGGCCGGGGCGCCACGAACCGAGGTGCACCTCGTAGGTGCTCATCGGCTCGAACACCGGATTGCGTTGGGCGCGCTGTTCCATCCACTCGGCGTCCTGCCAGGTGTACTTGCTGCGCGTGACGCGGGAGGCGGTGTGCGGCGGAACCTCTGTGGCGAAGGCCATCGGGTCGGCCCGCTCGGTCACGACCCCGTCGGCGCCATGGACGCGGAACTTGTACAGACCGTCGGCGGGGAAGTCGGGCCAGAACAGCTCCCACACCCCCGACGAGCCGAGCGAGCGCATCGGAGCGTCGCTGCCGGTCCAGCCGTTGAACTCGCCGATCAGGCTGACGCCCTTGGCATTGGGCGCCCACACCGCGAACGACACGCCGTTGACCACGCCGTCTGCCGTGGTGAACGAGCGGGGATGCGCCCCAAGGACTTCCCAGAGCCGCTCGTGTCGACCCTCGCCGAACAGGAAGAGGTCGACCTCGCCCAGCGTGGGCAGGAAGCGGTACGCGTCGGCGACCGTGTAAGGGTCGGCGCCCTCGTATTTGATCTGCAGCCGGTAGTCGATCAGGCCGGTGAACGGCAGCACCGTGGCGAACAACCCGGATTCGATGTGCTCCAACGGAAACCGGTCGTCTCCGACGAGTGCGACCACCTCGGCCGCATGCGGCCGGAACGCCCGGATGACGGTGTGGTCGGCATACTCGTGGGCGCCCAGGATGCCGTGCGGGTTGTGCTGCGTGCCGGCCAGGAGGCGGCCCAGGTCGGCCGGGTCGGGGGCCAGGTGCGTCCTGGCCAGTTGGTCGGCTTGGCTCATCTCACAATCCCTCCGGTCCGTTCGGTGGCCTGCGGAGCAGCTTCATTCGCGCGTCCTGCGGGATGAGTGGCATGTTGATCACATGCGCGACCGCTCGCGCAGGGTCGATGCGAACGTAGTTTGCTTGCCCCCATTGGAATTCTTGGCCCGTGATTTCGTCGCGCACCCAAAATCGTTCGTAGGGCTCCATACCCAAAGCCGCCATGTCCAAAAACAGCGTGGCCTCTTCGGCCCCGAACGCGTTGAGCGTCACCACCACCAACACGCAGTCGCCGGTCGCCGGGTCGAACTTGCTGTAGGCCAGCAATGCGTCGTTGTCCACCGCGTGGAAATGAATGGTGCGCAGCTGCTGCAGCGCCGGATGCAGCCGGCGAATCGAGTTCAGCAGGGTGAGGAACGGCTCCAGCGAGCGTCCCTCGGCCAGCGCACCCGCGAAATCGCGAGGCCGCAGTTCGTATTTCTCCGAGTCCAGGTACTCCTCGCTGCCCTCCCGCACCGCGCGGTGTTCGAACAGCTCGTATCCGGAATACACGCCCCACGCCGGACCCATCGTCGCCGCCAGCACCGCGCGGATCGCGAACATGCCGGGGCCGTTGTGCTGCAGGCTCGCATGCAGGATGTCGGGCGTGTTGACGAACAGGTTCGGCCGCCGGAAGTCCGCCGCGGCGGCGATCGCTTCGCCGAACTCGGTGAGCTCCTGCTTGGATGTGCGCCACGTGAAGTAGCTGTAGGACTGGGTGAACCCGAGCTTGGCCAGACCGTACTGGCGGGCCGGCGGCGTGAACGCCTCCGAGAGGAAGAGCACGTCGGGGTCGATGCCCTTCGCCTGGGCGATCAGCCACGCCCAGAAGTTCGGCGGCTTCGTGTGCGGATTGTCCACCCGAAAGAACTTGACGCCGTGGTCCATCCAGTGCCGCACGACACGCAGCACCTCGTCGTAGAGGCCCGCCGGGTCGTTGTCGAAGTTCAGTGGATAGATGTCCTGATACTTCTTCGGCGGGTTTTCCGCGTAGGCGATCGTGCCGTCGGGCAATTCGGTGAACCACTCGCGGTGGTCGCGCGCCCAGGGGTGGTCCGGCGCGCACTGCAGCGCCAGGTCCAACGCCACCTCCATGCCGTGTCCGCGCGCCGCGGCGACGAAGGCGTCGAAGTCCTCGAGGGTGCCCAGTTGCGGATGGATGGCGTCGTGGCCGCCCTCGTCACTGCCGATCGCCCACGGCGAACCCACATCTGAAGGGGCGGCGGTCGGAGAGTTGTTGCGCCCCTTGCGATGTACCTTGCCGATGGGGTGGATCGGCGGCAGGTAAACGACGTCGAACCCCATCGCCGCGATCCGCGGAAGCTGGGCGGCCGCCGTGGCGAACGTGCCGTGTACGGGCTTGCCGTCGGCGTCCCAACCGCCGGTCGAGCGGGGGAACATCTCGTACCAGGAACCGAAGCGGGCCATCGGCCGGTCCACCCACACTCCGTACTGCTCGCCGCGGGTGACGAGATCGCGCAAGGGGTACTCGGCCAGGATCTCGTCGATTTCGGGCGCCAGGGCCAACGCGGTCCGGGTGACGGGGTCACCGGGAGCGCGCAATGCCGCCGCGGCCGCCAGCAGCGGCTCACGCTTCGTGCGCGGTACCCCCGTGGCCGCGCGCTCGAACAGCCCGGCCCCGACCAGGAGGTCGTTGGACAGTTCCGTCTCGCCCTGGCCGGCCTCGAGCTTCGCGACCAGGCCATGCCGCCAGGAGTGGATCGGGTCGCCCCAGCCGTCCACGCGGAAGGTCCACAGGCCGACCCGGTCGGGCATGAATTGCCCGTGGAAGACGTACGGCTCGAGGCCCAACGTCATCGGCAGCAGCAGCGGCTTGACTCGTTGCTGGTCCACAATGCCGTCGACTTCGGGCGCGGCCTTGACGGGGGCTTGAACCGCTTTGATTCGGCGCGTTTCGGTTACTTGCGGATAGCGCGGCCCCAGGTAGCGCACGACCAGCGTCGCGGCGACGGCCTCGTGGCCCTCCCGCCACACCGCCGCGCTGACCGGGACGATCTCACCGACCACGGCCTTGGCGGGGTACGCGCCGCATGAGACGACGGGTTGGACGTTATCGATCTCGACACGACCAGGCACAACACTCCGTTCCGATTTGCCCGTTCCTCCCCGGCCCGATCTCTCGGGCCGCGGAGTCGCCGGCAGAGTTCCGACTAGCCGACTTCATCTCGGTCCGCTCCCTCGGACTCGGACCGCGTCGTCGTCGGCTGGTTCCGATTGTGTGCGGGCAAACCGCGTGTGCTTCGTCGCGGAATGCCTCTCGTCTGGCGAAATTTCCTGTCGTGGGGAACTTCCTCTGCGGGGAAGCGCCGTTGCGGCCCCAATAACTAACCGATACCCACCCTAGTGTCCGGTCACACCCCCGGCGGGAAAAGCCGTCTACCGCCCACGTGCGCGGCGCGAAATCCTCAGTAAGGTAAGGATGCGTGAAAGCCCTCCGCCGCTTTACCGTCCGTGCTCACCTCCCCGAACGGCTGGCCGCGCTGGACCAGTTGTCGACCAACTTGCGATGGTCGTGGGACAAGCCGACCCAGGAGCTGTTCGCGACCGTGGACACGGACCTGTGGGAGCGGTGCGGGTCTGACCCAGTGGCGTTGCTGGGCGCGGTGAATCCGGCACGGCTCGACGAGCTGGCGCTGGACGAAAACTTCCTCGGCCGGCTCGACGAGCTGGCCGCCGACCTGAACGATTACCTGTCCCGGCCGCTGTGGTACCAGCAGCGACAAGCCGACGGCGTGGCGATGCCGACGGCCATCGCCTATTTCTCGATGGAGTTCGGCGTCGCGGAGGTGCTGCCGAACTACTCGGGCGGTCTGGGCATCCTCGCCGGGGACCACCTGAAGTCGGCCTCCGACTTGGGGGTGCCGCTGGTGGCGGTCGGCCTGTACTACCGGTCGGGGTATTTCCGCCAGTCGCTGACCGCGGACGGCTGGCAGAACGAGACCTACCCGTCGCTCGATCCGCAGGGGTTGCCGTTGCGGCTCCTCACCGATTCCACCGGGGATCCCGTCCTGGTCGAGCTGACGCTTCCCGACTCCGCCCAGCTGCACGCGCGGATCTGGGTCGCGCAGGTGGGGCGGGTTCCGCTGCTCCTTCTGGACTCCGACGTCCCCGAGAACGAGCACGACCTGCGCGGCATCACCGACCGGCTCTACGGCGGCGACCAGGAACATCGGATGCGCCAGGAGCTGCTGGCCGGCATCGGGGGCGTGCGGGCGATCCGCGCGTTCACCGCCATCGAAGGCCTGCCGGCGCCCGAGGTGTTCCACATGAACGAGGGGCACGCCGGGTTCCTGGGCGCCGAACGCATCCGCGAGTTGATGACCGATGCCGGACTCGACTTCGACACCGCGCTGGCCGTCGTGCGGTCCAGCACGGTGTTCACCACCCACACCCCGGTTCCCGCGGGCATCGACCGGTTCCCGATCGACATGGTGCGGCTCTACTTCGACGGGCATGTCGAGGAGGACCCCGGGAAGAGGACCGAGAAAGCCGGTGGCAAGAACGCCCCCGCGTTGTTGCCGGGCGTGCCGACTGCCCGCATCCTCGCGCTCGGCGCCGAGGACGACCCGACCAAATTCAACATGGCGCACATGGGTTTGCGGCTGGCGCAACGGGCCAACGGCGTCTCGTTGCTGCACGGTGAGGTCAGCCGCGCCATGTTCAACGAGCTGTGGCCCGGGTTCGACTCGGACGAGGTGCCGATCGGGTCCATCACCAACGGGGTGCACGCGCGCACCTGGGCGGCGCCGCAATGGCTGCAGCTGGGGCGTGAGCTGGCCGGTTCCGATTCGTTCGGCGATCCGGGCGTCTGGCTGCGGCTGAATCAGGTTGATGCGGGCCACCTCTGGTGGATCCGCTCGCAATTGCGGTCGTTGCTGGTCGAGGACGTCCGGCGGCGGCTGCGCAAGTCCTGGCTCGAACGTGGCGCATCGGACGCCGAATTGGGTTGGATTGCAACGGCATTCGATCCCAATGTGCTCACCATCGGGTTCGCCCGACGGGTGCCGACCTACAAGCGGCTGACGCTGATGCTGCGCGATCCGGAGCGGCTCGAACGCCTGCTGCTCGACGAGGACCGGCCCATCCAGCTCATCGTCGCCGGTAAGTCGCACCCCGCCGACGATGGCGGCAAGGCGTTGATCCAACAGGTGGTTCGCTTCGCCGACCGCCCGGAGGTGCGCCACCGCATCGCGTTCCTGCCCGACTACGACATGTCCATGGCCCGGCACTTGTACTGGGGATGCGACGTCTGGCTGAACAACCCGCTGCGGCCGCTGGAGGCGTGCGGCACGTCCGGGATGAAGAGCGCGCTCAACGGCGGCCTGAACCTGTCCATCCGCGATGGCTGGTGGGACGAATGCTACGACGGCGAAAACGGTTGGGAGATACCGTCCGCCGACGGTGTGGCCGACGAGGCCCGCCGCGACGACCTGGAGGCCAGCGCGCTCTACGACCTGCTCGAGCAGGCCGTCGCGCCCAAGTTCTACGAGCGCGACGAGCACGGGGTGCCACCACGGTGGATCGAGATGGTGCGGCACACGTTGCAGACGCTCGGCCCCAAGGTACTGGCCTCGCGCATGGTGCGCGACTACGTCGAGCGGTATTACACGCACGCGGCGCAGTCGCTGCGCAGGACCGTCGGGCCCGCCGAGGACGGCGAGGACGGCGGTGAGTTCGGCGCCGCGCGCGAGGTGGCCGGTTACCGGCGGCGCGCCGAAGAGGCGTGGCCGAAGATCACCATCACCGATGTCGACAGCACCGGGCTGCCGGACACGCCGGTGCTCGGCGCCAAGCTGACGCTGACCGCCACCGTGGCCCTGGACGGCCTCGCGCCCGACGAGGTCACCGTTCAAGGGGTGGTGGGCAGGGTGGACGCCAGCGACGCGCTGCTGGATCCGGTCACGGTCGAGATGTCGTACACCGGGACCGCCGAAGGCGGCAACCAGGTGTTCTCGACGACGCTGTCGCTACCGCTGGCGGGGGCGGTCGGGTACACGGTCCGCGTGCTGCCCCACCACCCGATGCTCGCTTCCAGCGCCGAACTCGGCCTGGTCACCCTGGCCCGCTGAGCTCAGGCGGGCTGGCTTTCCGAGGTGGTGCGCAGCCGCTCCAGCGCGGCGCGGACCTGGGCCGGGTCGGTGGTCTGCCAGAACGGCGGCAGCGAGGCGCACAGGTAGCCGCCGTAGCCGGCGGTGACCATCCGCGAGTCCAGCACTGCGACCACTCCGCGGTCGGTGACGCGCCGCAAGAGCCGTCCCGAGCCCTGGGCCAGCAGCAGCGCGGCGTGGCTGGCGGCGACGGCCATGAAGCCGTTGCCGCCGCGCGCGGCCACCGCGCGCTGCCGCGCCCCCAGTAGCGGGTCGTCCGGCCGGGGAAAGGGGATGCGATCGATGAGCACCAGCGAGAGCGACGGACCCGGCACGTCGACGCCCTGCCACAGCGACAGGGTGCCGAACAGCGACGTCTGCGGGTCGGCGCTGAACTGCTCGACCAGCGCCGAGGTGCTGTCGTCGCCCTGACAGAGCACCGGCGTCGACAACCGCTGGCGCATGGCCTCCGCGGCGGCCCGCGCGGCGCGCATCGACGAGAACAATCCCAGGGTCCGCCCACCCGCCGCGGTGATCAGCTCCTCGATCTCGGTCAGCTGTTCGGCGGAACCCGTGCCGTCGCGGCCCGGTGGCGGCAGGTGGGCGGCGACGTAAAGGATCCCCGCCTTGGCGTGGTGGAACGGCGAGCCGACGTCGATGCCGCGCCAGCGCGCGTCCCCGGTGTCCGCGGCGGTCAGCCCCCACGCCGCCGCCATGGCGTCGAAGGACCCGCCGATGGCCAGGGTCGCCGACGTCAACACCGTGGTGGAACGGGAGAACACCCGGTCGCGCAGCAGGCCGGCGACCGACAGCGGGGCCACCCGCAACACCGGGCGCGTGGCGCCCCTGTTGTCCTCGTGATCCAGCCACACCACGTCGGTGCGATCGGGGATCGCCGGGGCGAAGGACGTGAGGACGCGCGAGGCGGTGTCGGAGATCTCGCTCAGCGCCGCCACCGCTTCGGCGCGGGCCGCGGCGGCTTTCGCGTCGCTCGTGCCGTCGATCGCCGAGCGTGCCGCGCCGGCCGCGTCGCGCAGCGTGGTCAGGTAGGTGGCCAGCTCGTCGTCGAGGCGGTCGATGCGGCCCGGTGTGGCCTCGTGGATCGCCGCGGCGAAGTTGGCCGTCGTCGCCTCCAGGCGTTGTGTGAGTTCTGGATTCACCAGCCGGGCGATTCGGCGCGCCGCCACACCCAGGGCGGCCGGCGTCAGCTCGGCGGTTGCCACCGAGGTCACCCGGTCGACCAGCTCGTGGGCCTCGTCCACCACCAGCAACTCGTGCTCGGGCAGCACGGCCGATTCGGCGACGGCGTCGATGGCAAGCAGCGCGTGGTTGGTCACCACGATGTCGGCGGCGCCGGCCCGGCCGCGCGCCCGCTCGGAGAAGCACTCGGCGCCGAACGGGCAGCGTGCCACGCCCAGACATTCGCGCGCCGAAACGCTGACCTGGGACCAGGATCGTTCTGGCACACCGGGTTTCAGGTCGTCGCGGTCGCCGGAGTCCGTGGTCGACGCCCAGGCGGTGAGGCGTTGGACGTCGCGGCCCAGGGCGGTGGCCGCCATGGGATCGAAGAGCTCCTCCTGCGGCCGGTCGCCGGTGTCATCCTCGGCCTCGGCGCCGCCGTTGTGAATCTTGTTCAGGCACAGATAATTTCGGCGACCCTTGAGCAGCGCGAATTGCGGGCGGCGGGGGAGCGCATCGGCGAGCGAATCGATGAGCCTGGGCAGATCGCGATCGACGAGCTGGCGCTGCAGCGCGATGGTCGCCGTGGACACGACGACGGGCGAGTCGTCGTCGATGGCACGGACGATCGCCGGCACTAGGTAGGCCAGCGACTTTCCGGTGCCGGTGCCGGCCTGCACGACCAGATGCTCACCGGTGGCGAACGCCCGCGTGACGGCGTCGGCCATCTCGAGCTGGCCGCTGCGCTCACTGCCGCCGAGCGCGGCCACGGCGAGGGCCAGCAACTCGGGCACGGACACTTCGGACGTGGCTATCCTCTTTGCTCTTCGGTGCTACGGGCGGGCGGCGGGGATCTGCGTCGTCGGGATCGCGGGCTCGCCCTGCGACAGATTCAAACCCTCCCACGGCAGACTGCGCAGCCCGGAAGCTACCAGCTCTCGCGCCGCGGCCACATTCGGTTTGGCCACCACGTCGCCGCCGCGCACCAGCGGGACCGTCAACGCCCGATACGGTTCGGTGACCGAGGGCGGGCGGCCGGCGGGATACACCACTTCTTCGGTGACGGTGCCCGACGAGCGGGCCAGGCGCAGCGCCTCCTTGCGACCGCCACGGGATTCCTTGTGGCTGCTGCGCTTCTGCACCGGCATGCCGTCCACTTCGACCAGCTTGTAGACCATGTTCGCCGTCGGTGCGCCCGAACCCGTCACGAGCGACGTGCCGACGCCGTAGCTGTCGACCGGTTCGGCACCCAACGCGGCGATGGAGAACTCGTCGAGGTCGCCGGAGACCACGATCCGGGTCCCGGTGGCGCCCAGCCGGTCGAGCTGGTCGCGGACCTGGCGGGTCAGCACGCCCAGCTCGCCGGAGTCGATGCGCACCGCCCCGAGCGCGTCCCCGGCGGCGGCCACGGCGTTGGCCACGCCGGCGGTCACGTCATAGGTGTCCACCAGCAGGGTGGTGCCGACGCCCAGCGCGTCGACCTGAGCGCGGAACGCGGCCAGTTCGGTCACCTCGGCGGGTTCGCCGCTCGCGTGCAGCATCGTGAACGCGTGCGCGGAGGTGCCCTCCGCGGGGATGCCGTATCGGCGCTGGGCCTCGAGGTTGGAGGACGCGGCGAAGCCGGCGATGTAGGCGGCGCGCGCCGCGGCGACCGCGGCGTGCTCGTGGGTTCGCCGTGAACCCATCTCGATCAGCGGGCGGTCCCTGGCCGCGCTGACCATCCGCGCCGCCGCCGACGCGACCGCCGTGTCGTGATTGAAGATCGACAGCGCCAATGTCTCCAGCACGACGCACTCGGCGAACGTGCCGGTCACCGACAACACGGGCGAACCGGGGAAGTACAGCTCGCCTTCGGCGTAGCCGTCGATGTCACCCCCGAAACGGAAATCCCGCAAGTAGCGCAACGTATCCGGATCGAGGAATTGGCCCAGCAACTGGCACGCCTCGTCGCCAAAGCCGAATTGGGGCAACGCCTCGAGCAGCCGCCCCGTGCCGCACACCACGCCGTAACGGCGGCCGTCGGGCAGCCGGCGTGCGAACAGTTCGAAGGTCGTCGCGCGGTCGGCGGTGCCGTCTCGCAGCGCCGCCGCCAGCATCGTCAACTCGTACTTGTCGGTTAGCAGCCCAGTTACGACCGGGTCATTCATTCCATAACGGTATCGGCTGCCGTCGGGGGCTCGGAAACCTCACGTCACCCTCGGTATCGTGTAGGCCATGGTTGTAATGTCAGCGCCCGCTAAGCCGGGCACTACAGGACAACGTGAGTCCGCCCCGTTAGACGTCACGGCGAGTCCGTGGGTCACGATCGTGTGGGATGACCCGGTCAATCTGATGACCTACGTGACGTATGTGTTCCAGAAGTTGTTCGGCTATAGCGAGCCGCACGCCACCAAGCTCATGTTGCAGGTACACAACGAGGGCAGGGCGGTGGTGTCGGCCGGTAGCCGGGAATCCATGGAAGTCGACGTCTCCAAGCTGCATGCCGCCGGGTTGTGGGCGACGCTGCAGCAGGACCGGTAATCGGCGAGGGCCCCGGCGATTACCTGTGCGCAAATGGAAGCGCGTCGAGACCGCGGACGGTCCCAGTTTTCGGTCCGCGCTGGCGGCTCACGAAGCCGCCCTGCTGAAGAACCTGGCAACGGCCATGGTCGGGTTGCTCGACGAGCGTGAGTCCTCCACTCCCGCAGACGAACTCGAGGAGATCACCGGCATCAAGACGGGAAACAGCGAACCGCCGAAGGATCCGACCCTGCGCCGGCTGCTGCCCGATTTCTTCCATCCGGACGACGCTGATCCGTCCGGCCCCGACGCCGCGGAGAGCCTGAACGCCGCGCTGCGCAGCCTGCACGAGCCCGAGATCATCGACGCCAAACGTCTTGCCGCGCAGCGGTTGTTGGATACGGTTCCCGATGGCGGCGGCCGGTTCAACCTGAGCGAGGAGGACGCGAACGCCTGGGTCGCGGCGGTCAACGACATCCGGCTGACGTTGGGGGTCATGCTCGAGGTCGGGCCGCAAGGACCGGAGCGCCTGCCCGCCGACCACCCGCTGGCCGTGCACTTCGACGTCTACCAGTGGCTGACCGTCCTGCAGGAATACCTCGTTCTGGTGCTCATGGGGCCCCGATGAGCCCCGATGGCGGCCGGACGGACGCCATCACCGACGTCGGGGGCATCCGCGTCGGGCACCACCAACGACTCGACCCCGACGCGACCATGGGCGCCGGATGGGCCTCCGGCGTCACCGTCGTGCTGACACCGCCGGGGACCGTGGGCGCGGTCGATTGCCGCGGCGGTGCGCCCGGCACGCGGGAGACCGACCTGCTCGATCCCGCCAACACCGTCCGGTACGTCGACGCGGTCTTGCTCGCCGGCGGCAGTGCCTACGGTTTGGCGGCCGCCGACGGCGTCATGCGCTGGCTGGAGGAGCGCGAGCGCGGCGTGGCGATGGGCGGCGGTGTGGTGCCCATCGTGCCCGGCGCGGTGATATTCGATCTGCCGGTCGGCGGCTGGGACTGTCGCCCGACGCCGGAGTTCGGCTACCTGGCCTGCGAAGCCGCCGACGTTGCGGGGGCGCCGGCCGTCGGGAGCGTCGGCGCGGGTGTCGGGGCGCGGGCCGGGGTGCTCAAGGGCGGCGTCGGGACCGCCTCGACGGCGCTGCCGTGCGGGGTGACCGTCGGCGCGGTGGTCGTGGTGAACTCCGCCGGCGACGTCGCCGACCGGGCCACCGGCCTGCCGTGGATGGCGGACTTGGTAAGGGAGTTCGGGCTGCGGCCACCGCCGGCGGAGCAGATCGACGCCTTCGCGCAGTTGCCCACCGCGGCGAGCCCGCTGCAGAACCCGCTCAACACCGTCATCGGGGTGGTGGCGACCGACGCGGCGCTCAGCCCGGCCGCGTGTCGCCGCGTCGCCGTCGCCGCCCAGGACGGACTGGCCCGCGCCATCCGCCCGGCACACACCCCGTATGACGGCGACACGGTCTTCGCGCTGGCGACCGGGGCGGTCGAGGTGCCGCCGACGGCAGACTCGCCCGCCTCGTTTTCGCCGGAGATGCGGCTGGCCGCGGAGGTGGGTGCCGCGGCGGCCGACTGCGTGGCGCGGGCGGTGCTGGCCGGCGTGTTCGCGGCGGGTTCGGTGGCGGGGATACCGACCTACCGGGGCGTGTTGTCGGGTGCGTTCGCCCCATGACGGACTCGCGCCGTCGGCGCCGGTAACCTGCAGCTATGGGTAAGACGACCCCGAAGGGACGTCCCGGCGCACCGGCGGGCCAGGCGAAGCGGCCCACGTGGATGGTGGGCGGGGCCACGATCCTAACCTTCGTCGCGCTGCTCTACCTCATCGAGCTCATCGATCAGCTGACTCGGCATTCCCTGGACGAAAACGGCATCAGGCCGCTCGAGGCCGACGGGCTGTGGGGGATCGTCTTCGCCCCGGTCCTGCACGCCAACTGGCAGCATCTGATGGCCAACACGATCCCGCTTCTGGTGCTGGGCTTCCTGATGACGCTGGCCGGGCTGAGCCGGTTCGTCTGGGCCACGGCGATCGTGTGGATCCTCGGCGGTTTCGGCACCTGGCTGATCGGCAACGTGGGCAGCTCCTGCGGGCCGACCGATCACATCGGGGCCTCCGGCCTGATCTTCGGCTGGTTGGCCTTTTTGCTCGTGTTCGGGATCTTCGTGCGCAGGTTCGCCGACATCGCGATCGGATTGGTGGTGCTGTTCGCGTACGGCGGCGTGCTGCTGGGCGCCATGCCGGTGCTGGGCAGGTGTGGGGGCGTGTCGTGGCAGGGTCACCTCTGCGGCGCCATCGCCGGTGTCATCGCCGCGTATTGGTTGTCCGCACCGGAACGCAAGGCCCGCGCGAAGAGGAAAGCCGGCGCCATGACGCCGCGCCCCCAGACATGAGCTCGCCGTTGGCGCCCGTCGGGATCTTCGATTCCGGCGTCGGGGGACTGACCGTCGCGCGGGCCATCATCGACCAATTGCCCGACGAGGACATCGTCTACGTCGGCGACACCGGCCACGGACCGTACGGTCCGCTCACCATTCCCGAGGTCCGCGCGCACGCGCTGGCGATCGGCGACGACCTGGTGGGCCGCGGCGTCAAGGCGTTGGTGATCGCCTGCAACACGGCGTCGGCGGCGTGCCTGCGGGACGCCCGCGAGCGCTACGACGTGCCGGTCGTCGAGGTGATCCTGCCGGCGGTGCGCCGCGCGGTCGCCACGACGCGCAACGGTCGCATCGGTGTCATCGGCACGCGGGCGACCATCAACTCGCACGCCTACCAGGACGCGTTCGCCGCCGCCCGCGACACCGAGATCACCGCGGTGGCCTGTCCGCGCTTCGTCGACTTCGTCGAGCGCGGTGTCACCAGTGGCCGCCAGGTGCTCGGGCTGGCGGAGGGCTATCTGGAGCCGTTGCAGCGCGCCCAGGTCGACACCCTGGTGCTCGGCTGCACGCATTACCCGCTGCTGTCCGGGTTGATCCAGCTGGCGATGGGCGAGCACGTGACGCTGGTGTCCAGCGCCGAGGAAACCGCCAAGGAGGTGCTGCGGGTGCTCACCGAGCGCGACCTGCTGCGCCCGCATGACGCGCCACCCGCGACCCGGGTCTTCGAAGCCACCGGCGACCCCGAGGCCTTCACCAAGTTGGCGGCCCGGTTCCTGGGTCCCGCGGTCACCGGTGTGCAACCCGTTCACCACGTGCGGATCGACTAATGCGATTGATGGCGACCCACTTCGCCCGGCTTCGCCGCGCTCGTGATCGCCATGTGCGGTTGATGGCGACCCACTTCGCCCGGCTTCGCCGCGCTCGTGATCGCCATGTGCGATTGTTGGCGACCCACTTAGCCCGGCTTCGCCGCGCTCGTGATCGCCATGTGCGGATGACGAGATTCTCATCACATGAATGCGGCGATGTTTTCGTCACGGTCGCATCGGGCATGGCACAGTAGTGTCCGTGCGAATAACCGTGCTCGGCTGCTCGGGCAGCGTGGTGGGGCCGGATTCGCCCGCGTCGGGATATCTGCTCCGGGCACCGGACACTCCGCCGATGGTCATCGACTTCGGCGGCGGTGTATTGGGCGCGCTGCAGCGCTACGCCGATCCCGCCTCCGTGCACGTGCTCCTGTCACACCTACACGCCGACCACTGCCTCGATCTGCCCGGCCTGTTCGTATGGCGGCGCTACCACCCGTCCCGCCCCGGCGGCAAGGCGTTGTTGTACGGCCCCGGTGACACCTGGTCTCGACTGGGCGCCGCCTCGTCACCGTATGGTGGCGAAATCGACGACTGCTCAGACATTTTCGACGTTCGGCACTGGGTCGACGGCGAACCGGTGACCTTCGGGTCGCTCACGGTGACGCCGCGGGTGGTGGCCCACCCGACGGAGTCCTACGGCATGAGGATCACCGATTCCACAGGCGCTTCGTTCGTCTACAGCGGCGACACCGGCGTGTGTGACCAGTTGGTCGAGTTGGCTCGCGACGCCGACGTCTTCCTCTGCGAAGCCTCCTGGACGCACTCGCCGGACCGGCCGCCCGCCCTGCACCTGTCGGGCACCGAGGCGGGCAGGACCGCGGCGCAGGCCGGCGTTCGCGAGCTGTTGCTCACCCACATCCCGCCGTGGACGTCGCGTGAGGACGTGATCAGCGAGGCCAAGGCCGAGTTCGACGGCCCCGTCCACGCGGTGGTGTGCGGCGAAACGTTCGACATCCGCCGCTCTGAAAGGGTCTGAGCGCCCCGCGTTAGGGTTGGCGTCGTGACCAGAAGAGAAGACGGCCGCCTCGACGACGAGCTTCGACCCGTAGTCATCACCCGCGGATTCACCGACCACCCGGCTGGGTCGGTGCTGATCGAATTCGGCCACACCAAGGTCATGTGCACCGCCAGCGTCACCGAGGGGGTGCCGCGCTGGCGCAAGGGGTCGGGTCTGGGGTGGCTGACCGCGGAGTACGCGATGCTGCCGTCGGCCACCCACACGCGCTCCGACCGCGAAGCCGTGAAGGGGCGCCTGTCCGGGCGCACCCAGGAGATCAGCCGGCTGGTCGGGCGCTCGCTGCGGGCCTGCATCGACCTGGCGGCGTTGGGGGAGAACACCATCGCCGTCGACTGCGACGTGCTGCAGGCCGACGGCGGCACCCGCACCGCCGCCATCACGGGCGCCTTCGTCGCGCTGGCCGACGCCGTGACCTACCTTGCCGCGGCCGGCAAGCTCTCCGACCCCCGGCCGCTGTCGTGCGCCATCGCGGCGGTCAGCGTCGGGGTGGTCGACGGCCGGATCCGGGTGGACCTGCCCTACGAGGAAGATGCGCGGGCCGAGGTCGACATGAACGTCGTCGCCACCGACACCGGAACCCTCGTGGAGGTGCAGGGGACCGGCGAGGGGGCGACGTTCCCGCGCTCGACGTTGGACAAGCTGCTCGACGTGGCGCTGGCTGCCTGTGACAAGCTGTTCGCCGCCCAGCGCGAGGCGCTGGCCCTGCCGTACCCGGGCGAGCTCCCCGAGGGGGCTCCGCCGCCGAAGGCGTTCGGCAGCTGACCGGGTCAGATGGTGCTGACCCGCGGCGCCCGGCTTCGCCACGGTTGCGATCATCGCGGCTGCTGGTCGCCAGCCGCAACCGCAAAAAGCTCGCCGAACTGCGCCGGGTGCTCGACGCGGCCGGGCTGACGGGGTTGACGTTGGTGTCTTTGGACGACGTGCCCGCCTTCGCGGAGGCGCCCGAGACGGGCGCCACTTTTGAGGACAACGCGTTGGCCAAGGCTCGCGATGCGTTCGCCGCGACGGGCTTACCCGCGGTGGCCGACGACTCCGGTCTGGAGGTGGCCGCGTTGAACGGGATGCCCGGCGTGCTCTCGGCGCGCTGGTCGGGTAACCACGGCGACGACGCCGCCAACACCGGGCTGCTGCTGGCGCAGTTGAGCGACGTGCCCGACGACCGGCGCGGCGCGGCCTTCGTCTCCGCCTGCGCCCTGGCCGGGCCGTCCGGGGAGGTCGTCGTCCGCGGCGAGTGGTCCGGGACCATCGCGCGGGAACCGCGGGGCGGCGGCGGTTTCGGCTATGACCCGGTTTTCCTTCCGGCCGGGTCCGACCGCACCGCGGCGGAGCTCAGTCCCGAGGAGAAGGACGCGGTCTCGCATCGCGGCCGCGCGCTGGCGTTGCTGGTGCCGGCGCTGCGCGAGTTGGCCTAGGCGTCCGCCCGCATCGTGTGTCGCGCGGTCGAGCGGCTTCCGTCGCGGATGAGGTCTACAAGTCGAAGCGGGCCTTCACGTCCCTGGTCTGGACTTGCTCGACGATGATCCCCAGCAGCGGGATGGTGCCGGCAAGGAGGACACCGATCGTCTTGGGTATTGGCCAGCGGACCTTGACGGCCAGATTGAAGGCGGTCAGGACATAGATGAAGTACACCCAACCGTGCACCACTTCGATCCAGCGGATCTCGTGGTGCAGGACAAGGTGCGAGACGATCTCGTAGCACAGTGCGATCAGCCAGAGCCCCGTCGCCCACGCCATGACCCGGTAGCCGAGCAACGCGCTGCGGATCTTCTCCACGGGGAATGCCGACGCCTGAGGTCCAGGTGTCTCCGGTGTGGTCATGCGGTGGTCCTGTTCTGCTTTTGGGTGTCTTGTTTGGCAAGCTCGGCCAGGTAGGCGTTGTACTCCGCCAGCGCGGGATCGTCGGACGGCTGTTGCATCGGCTTGGGGCGTTCGGGCAGCAAGCCGGAGGGTATCTCGGTGAGTTCGGTATCGCGCCGAGGCTCGGGCGGCATCTCTTCGTAGCGCACGTATTTGCGGTATGCGTACACGCAGAACCAGGCGAACAACGGCCACTGCAGCGCATAGCCGAGGTTCTGGAACGTGCCGGAGACCGACTGGAACCTGGTCCATTGCCACCAGCCCAGCGCCAGGCAACCACACGCCGCGACGATCACCAAGGCGATCAGGGCGGGCCTGCGACGACGCGTAGTGGACACCCCTTGACGGTACCGCTCACGACTTGGCTCCGACGAATACGTCGAGGCGCGCCACCACCGGGCCGGTCCCCGCACTGAGCGGTACGATCGGCACGCTGCGGGCGTGGTGGAATTGGCAGACACCCCGGCTTTAGGTGCCGGTGCTCGAAAGAGCGTGGGGGTTCGAGTCCCTCCGCCCGCACCATCTGTTCGCCTTCGGCGGGCGTTAAACCCTCCCTGCGGGGTACGTGCAATGCACGGGACACCAGGGAGACGCCATGGCCATCGGAAACGACGAAACAGTTACCGCCAAAGATGTCGAGCGAGCCGAACGACGGGCCGCGGAAGCGCGGGAACGCGCCGCGCATGCCGGGCTCTCGGCCGCTCGCAGCTTGGAGGAATCGGCCCTGCAGCACGAACGAATCGCGCGGGTCCAAGACCGCAGCGTCGAACAACGCGTGTCTGACGTGGGTGCACACCAGAAATCGGCGGTTCACCATCGCGAGTTCGCGGCCGAGGACCGCAAGCTGGCCGAGCTGAAAAGGAGTGAGTCCGAGGCCGACCTGGCCCTCGACGCGGACTACTAGGCCTGCAGAAAGCGGGCACGAACCTCCGGCGGCGGCAGCGGACACGTGTCGTATTTGCCGAAGATGCGATAGCGGACGTCCGCGATCCGGTCGTAGAGCCAGTCGCGCAGGGGAGCCGGGATGATGCGGGCGGCCCCGAGCAGCTTCCACGGACCGCCAAGGTAATCCACCACGCGCAGGGCGGCCGCGGACCGGACGGCGACGCGTTCTCCCGGCTGTTCGGGTTCGTCGACGAACACCACCGAGTCCACGTCTTTGACGGCCGGGTGCCGGGCAAAGACCTCCTGGGCGAAATCGCTGTCCAGGGGCGCGAAGCGCAGCGTGCCGTGGGGATCGAACCGAAGTATCGTCCGCACCGCTGAGTTGCAGACGCCGCAGACCCCGTCGTAGAGCAACACCGGCGGAACCGATTCACCGCTCACACGTCCAGGCTACCGATCGACCCCCGGCAGCCCGAGTTTGACCTTTGGTAAGGCAACCCTTAGTTTGTGGCGGTAACGTATTCAGCGGAGGTTCCGTCCGGCCGGCCGCTCCTGAAGTCCGTCGCGAAGCCTCAGCGCCGCGGGAAAGGACCGCCGATGGCACGCGGGTTCCAGGGCGTGATGTTGCGCAGCTTCGGCGCTCGCGACCACACCGCGACGGTGCTCGAAACCGTCCAGATTGCACCGCATTTCGTGCGGGTGCGGATGGCGTCGCCGACACTGTTCGAGGACGTGGATGCCGAACCCGCCGCGTGGCTGCGGTTCTGGTTTCCCGACCCCGACGGATCCAACACCGAGTTCCAGCGCGCCTACACCATCTCCGAGGCCGACGCCCCGAACGGCCGATTCGCGGTCGACGTCGTGCTGCACGAGCCCGCAGGCCCGGCGTCGAAGTGGGCGCGCACCGTGGAACCCGGCGCGACGATCGCCGTCATGGCGCTGATGGGCTCGTCGCGCTTCGACGTGCCACCCGAGCAGCCGGCCGGCTACCTGCTGATCGGTGACTCGGCGTCGATCCCCGGCATGAACGGGATCATCGGAGTCGTCCCCAATGAAGTGCCGATCGAGATGTATCTCGAGCAACACGACGACCATGACGTCCTGATCCCGATCGCGCCGCACCCCCGTCTGAGAGTGCACTGGGTGGCCCGCCGCGACGAGAAGTCCCTTGCGGCGGCGATCCATAACCGCGACTGGTCCAACTGGTACGCGTGGGCCACACCCGAGGCCACGGTCCTCAAGCACGTCCGCACGCGACTGCGCGACGACTTCGGTTTTCCCAAGTCGGAGATTCACGCCCAGGCCTACTGGAGCGCCGGCCGGGCGATGGGCATCCAGCGCGGCGACGAGCCCGCATCCGTGAATGAGCCCGCACACGAGCAGGTTTCGCCGCCAGGACCGACCTCGCAGACGCCCGCCCCCGCAGCGCGCGGCCACTGGCGCGCTCAGGGGGCCGGCCGGTTGCTCGCGCCGTTGCGCTCGGCGCTGATTCTTTCCGGGGTGCTGCAGGCCGTCATCACCATGGTGCAGCTGGCGCCGTTCGTCCTGCTGGTCGAGCTGGCCCGCCTGCTGGTCACCGGGGCGCCCGCATCCCGACTCTGGAACGTCGGGATCGCGGCCGTTGCGCTGCTGGGAACGGGCGCCGTCCTCGGCGCGGCGCTCACGCTGTGGCTGCACGTCGTCGACGCCCGGTTCGCCGCCGACCTGCGGTCGCGGTTGTTGCGCAAGCTATCCCGATTGCCACTGGGCTGGTTCACCACGCGTGGATCGGGCTCGATCAAGCAGCTGCTGCAGGACGACACGCTGTCGCTGCACTATCTGGTCACCCACGCCATCCCGGACGCGGTCGCGGCGATCATCGCACCGGTGGCCGTGCTGGTCTACCTCTTCGCCGTCGACTGGCGGGTGGCGCTCGTGCTGTTCCTGCCCGTGCTGGTGTACCTGGTGTTGACGTCGTCGCTCACGATTCAGTCGGGCCCGCGCATTCCGCAATCGCAGCGCTGGGCCGAGAAGATGAGCGGCGAGGCCGGCGCCTACCTGGAGGGCCAGCCGGTGATCCGCGTCTTCGGCGGCGCGGCCGCCTCCAGTTTCCGCCGCCGCCTGGACGAATACGTCGAATTCCTGGTCTCCTGGCAGCGGCCGCTCGCCGGCAAGAAGACGCTGATGGACCTGGTCACCCGGCCCTCCACCTTCTTGTGGCTCATCGTGCTCACGGGCACCCTGCTCACCGTCACCGGGCGGATGGATCCGGTGAATCTCGTGCCGTTCCTGTTGCTGGGCACCACATTCGGGGCACGCCTGCTGGGTATCGCGTACGGAGTGGGCGGCATCAGCGCCGGCATGCTGGCCGCCCGGCGCCTGCAGAACACACTCGACGAGCCCGAACTCGCCGTGCGGCCGCAAGACGGGTCCGGGGATCCGTCGGCGACGGTGGTGTTCGACGACGTCAGCTTCGGCTATCGCCCGGGCGTCCCGGTGATCCGCGACGTGTCGCTGACGCTGCGGCCCGGCACCGTCACCGCCCTCGTCGGCCCGTCCGGGTCCGGCAAGTCCACGCTGGCCGCCCTGCTGGCCCGGTTCCACGACGTCGAAGAGGGCGCGATACGCGTTGGGGGGCAAGACATCCGGTCGATGACCGCCGATGAGCTCTACGCGAAGGTCGGCTTCGTCCTGCAGGAGACGCAGCTGGTGCACGGCACCGTCGCCGAGAACATCGCGCTGGCCGTCCCGGATGCCGCCGCGGCGCAGATTCAGGAGGCGGCGCGCCAGGCCCAGATCCACGACCGCATCATGCGATTGCCTGACCGCTACGACACGGTGCTCGGCGCGGGAACGGGGTTGTCGGGCGGGGAACGGCAGCGGTTGACGATCGCGCGGGCAATCCTGGCGGACACCCCGGTCCTGATCCTCGACGAGGCCACCGCGTTCGCCGACCCCGAATCGGAATACCTTGTGCAGCAAGCGC